>JALZEC010000239.1 GCA_030862235.1 Actinomycetota bacterium
CGACGGCGGTGGTGTCGACCGGCCGGCCCACGCCGAGCGCGGCTGCCCGCTCCCGCAGGGTCTCGGGGGAGATCGACGCCATCCGCCAGAAGGGGATGGCCTGCCCGTCCCGGCGGAGGTAGGCCATGGCTGTCTGCTGGAGGGCGGACAGCACCAGCCCGCCCGGTCGCAGCGCCCGGCTCAGAGGATGGGCGGCGCACGCGGCCACCAGGTCTCGCCGCCCGGCGACGATGCCCGCCTGGGGCCCGCCGAGCAGCTTGTCTCCCGAGAACGTCACCAGCCCCGCCCCGGCGGCGAGGGTCTGGCGCGCCGCCGGCTCGCCGCCCAACCAGCCCGGCGGCCCACCAGGCAGCCAGGGGGTGTCGGCATCGAGCAGGCCGGAGCCGATGTCAGCCACGACCGGCGGTCCGAGGCGGGCCAGGTCGCGAACCTCGGCCGCCTCGGTAAAACCGATGATCCGGTAGTTGGACTGGTGAACCTTCAGGATCAGGGCCGTGTCGGCATCGACGGCGGCTTCATAGTCACGCAGGCGCGTGCGGTTCGTGGTCCCCACCTCCACCAGCGTCGCCCCTGACTGCGCCATCACCTCCGGTACCCGGAAGCCCCCACCGATCTCCACCAGCTCGCCGCGTGAGACCAGGACGCTCCGGCCCTTGGCGAAGGTCGCCAGCACGAGCAGCACCGCCGCCGCGCCGTTGTTCACCACCAGTGCCGCCTCGGCGTCGCACGCACGGGCGAGGAGCGAGGCGGCGTGCCCGCTGCGGGACCCCCGCTTCCCGCTGATCAGGTCGAACTCCAGGTTGCTGTAGCGCAGCGTCCCGGTCTGGCCGGCCCGTCCGGGAGAGGGTGTCGCAATCGGCGCCCGCCCCAGGTTCGTGTGCAGGATCACGCCAGTGGCGTTGATGACCGGCCGCAGGAGGGTGGCCGCCACGCGCTCCGCCCGTGCCCGAGCCGAGTCAGGGTCACCCGCGGCGATGGCCTGACGAGCGGCATCCACGAGGAGCGGGTGCGGGAGGTCGATGTCCGCCAGCTGCCGGGCGAGGGCGTCAACCGAGGGTGGCCGCACGATTGACCCTCCTGACCGTCCTGATCCTCCTGATCCTCCTGATCCTCCTGACACTCCCCGAGGATACGGGGAGCAGGACGCCGCGAGGACCGAGCGGGGGTTCACGTGCGATGCTGGCCAGTTCATGATGCGGACTTCGGACCTCTCCGTGTCCCGGGTGCCGAAGGCGGTCGGTGTCTTCCTGGCCGTGACCGTCCTGCTGCCCGTGGTCGTGGCCGGGACGGCGCTGTCCGCCTACCTGTTCCTGCCCCTCCCCACCCCCGAGCTCCCGCCACCCAATCCGGGTGTCGAGGCGTCACGGATCACCCGTATCTACGACGCCACGGGCCAGGAGATCGGGCTCCTACGCAAGTTCGACACCAAGATCCCCGTCCAGCAGAGCGACATCCCAGAGGTGCTCAAGCAGGCGGTGGTCGCCACCGAGGACCAGCGGTTCTACTCACACAGCGGCATCGACATCCGGGGCGCCATCCGGGCCTTCTGGGCGGACGTGCAAAACCGAACCATCGTCCAGGGTGGATCGACGATCACCCAGCAGTACGTCAAGAGCGTGTACACGGGCGGCGAGCGCACCTTCGCCCGGAAGCTCAAGGAGGCGGTGATCGCCAGCCGCCTCGACCGGCGGATGGACAAGGACGAGATCCTCTTCCGTTACCTGTCCAACGTGTACTTCGGGGGCGGCGCGTACGGGGCGGGAGCGGCGGCGGAGTCCTACTTCAAGAAGCCGGTCAACGACCTGTCCCTTTCCGAGTCGGCGCTGCTGGCCAGCGTGATCAGGGCGCCGAGCCAGCTCGAACCGCGCGGGCATCCGGCCGAGGCGGAGGCGGGGCGGGTGCGCGTCCTGGGCGAGATGCTCCACCAGGGCCGCATCAGCCAGGCCGAGTACGACGAGGCCGTCCAGCAGCGGGTGGTGCTGGTGGGAACCGACGCCCCGGCCGATGGGCCGGCCACCTTCGTGCAACCGCTCGAGCTCCAGTCTGCGACCGAGCCGTACTTCGTGGACTCGGTTCGGCGCTACCTGAGCGCCAAGTACGGCGACGACGTCATCTACAAGGGCGGGCTGCGGGTCGAGACGTCCCTCGACCCCCGCCTCCAGGATCTGGCCGAACAGGCGGTGGGCAAGTCCCTCGAGGGCACCAGCCCGCCCCTCGAGATGGCCCTCGTGACGGTCGAGCCCCACACCGGCTTCGTGAAAGCGTTGGTGGGGGGGCGGGACTTCGCCGCCTCTCAGGTCAACCTCGCCCTGGGCAACTGTCCTGACCGCCCCGTGGTGAGGGACGCGCCTGTCTGCCTCTCAGGGGGCGGAACCGGCCGGCAGCCGGGTTCGGCGTTCAAGCCGATCACGCTGGCCAAGGCGTTCGAGTCCGGGATCGGCCCGGGGCGGGTCTACTCGGGTCCCTCCGCCTACACGTTTCCCAACTGCACGGGCGACTGCACCGTCCACAACGTCGAGAGCGGGGGCTACGGAGCCATCGCTCTCCGCGAGGCGACCGCCTACTCCGTCAACACCGTGTACGCCCAGCTGATCCTCGACGTCGGCGTTCCGGAGACGGCGGAGATGGCCCACCGGCTGGGCCTGACGATGATAAGCCCGGACGGCGTCCGTTCCGACGGGGAGCCGTACGGGGCGTCCCTCACGCTGGGGTCAGGCGAGACCTCCCCGTACGATATGGCCGGCGCCTTCGCCGTGTTCGCCAACCGGGGGCTGCAGCAGCCGGCGACCCCGGTGGTGAAGGTGACCGACGCCAACGGGAACGTGCTCGAGGACAATACCCAGCGCAAGCCCCGGCGCGTGCTCTCGGAGGCGGTCGCCGACAACATCAACGATGTCCTCAAGGGCGTGGTCGAGTACGGGACGGGGACCAACGCCGACGTCGGTCGCCCGAACGGAACCGCAGGCAAGACCGGCACCAGCGAGAACTTCGGCGACGCCTGGTTCGTCGGCTACACCCCGCACCTGTCGACTGCGGTGTGGATGGGCCACTCCGACAGCCGGGAGAAGCCGCTGCGCAACATCAAGGGAACGGGCATCGTCTACGGCGGGACGATCCCGGCGCGTACCTGGGGGGCGTTCATGGGTGAGGCGCTCAAGACCGCCCCGCAGGCCGACTTCGCCCCGCCCGTGGCACTGGCCGGCGACATCGGCGCCGGGGCCCGGCGGACACCCGAAGAGACGCAGCAGACGACCCCGGTGCAGATCGTCCAGGTGCCCCTCCCGACCCTGCCGCCCTTCCCGACGATCGTCACCGCGCCTCGACCCGTGGTCCCCACCACCCTCCCTCGCCCGGTCGTTCCGACGACCATGCCGCTGTTCACCCTGCCGACCACGACGACGATTCCACTGCCCGGCCGTTCCCGGTAGCGGACCGGGGTCAGCGCCCCGCGGGGGGCGTGGACGGCGGTGGGGCGGTGGACGACGCGGTGGTGTTGCCCGAGCCGCATCGGAGGACCTGGTCGCAGGCGAAGCTGATGGGCACGCCGACGTACAGCGTCTCCGTCCCCTTGCCGTCGGGGTTGTAGGCGCGGGAGGCCATGGCCAGCACCTCGCCCTTCTGGTTGACGAGGGGCGCGCCCTGCAGCTTGTCGTCGGTGAAGATGTTGTGCTCGATCCCGCTGGATGAGGTTGCGAGGACGACGCCGGTCACGAGCCGGCCGTCCTTGATGGTGAAGATGCGCTCGCCCGCCTTGGGTGCGGCTTCGGCGTTCGCCCAGGGAAGGCTTTCGACGTTTCCCGGGATCACCAGCAGGGCGAGGTCACGGGCTTCCTGCCACGTCCACAGGGTCGCCGAACGGTTGTTGTCCCCCAGGGTGATCGGAGGGGCCGGCGCCCGCGTCCCGGCTCGCACCAGGGCGAAGGACGTGAGCAGCAACGTCTGTCCGCCGAAGGATCCCACCACGAAGGCGCTCCCCTCGATGGGCTGGCCGTCCTCGGTCAGGGTCTTCACCGTCCGGACCGAGGCGGCGAGCTTGTCCCGTAGCGCCTCGGGGGGGAGGTTTTCGGGCAGCCTGGTGGTGCTCGTCTGTGGCTCGGTGATCACGACCGTCGGGGTGGTCTCGGTCGGTCCGCCAGGCACCGTCGTCGGCCCGCTCTCGATGGGACGTCCGGCGTCCACCGTGGCGTAGATCAGCGTCGCCACGAACGACACGACCACGGCGATGGCCGTGACCAGCATCACCGCACCCAGCGTGCTGCGGGGCGAGAAGTATCCGCGCCAGTCGAAGGAGGGCCGGGTCGAGGCGGGCCGGGTCGAGGCGGGCCGGCGGACCGGTGCCCGGGGCGGGTAAAGCTGCTTCCTCCCTCCCGTCGCCATCGACGGTGAGCGTACCGGCGGCCACTCGCCGTCGCCGGGCGGTGGAGCAAGCGCCCTCCCTGCTGCTCACAAGCCCGCCACTCGGGGTAGAACGGGGGCGATGACGGCCCTCCTCGTCGTGGTCTTCCTGGTCGTCCCCATCATCGAGCTGGCCGTGATCATCCAGGTCGGCCAGGCGGTGGGCGTCCTCAACACCATCGCCCTCCTGCTGCTCGTCAGCTTCGTCGGCGCCTGGCTCGTGAAGCGGGAAGGGATGGGAGTGTGGCGCCGCTTCCGCCGCCAGGTCGACTCCGGGGTGATTCCGGCCCGCGAGCTGGCGGACGGGGTGATGATCATCTTCGCCGGCGCCCTGCTCATGACCCCCGGCTTCGTCACCGACCTGCTCGGTCTGTCCCTGCTGCTGCCCCCGGTCCGAGCCGCGATCCGGGCCACGACCCTCGCCCGCATCACCCGCCGGATCCGGTTCTACTGACCTCGTCCCACTAGCGTCTGCTGCCGAAACGGCGGCGGGATCCCACCCCGTCCGTCCCCCGGAAGGAGGGGCATGGACAACTGGGAGGTGGTGCCCCTGGGGCATCACGGTTCCGAGGTCCTGGCCATCCACGCCGCCCTGCTGGCGGACGGCCGTGTCGCCTACTTCTCCGGTTCCGAGCACAACGCCGACCAGCACAACGCGGGAGACGTCGACCACAGCCGGATCTGGGACCCCCGCACCAACGTGATCAGCACCATCCCGTCCCCGGCGCACGACCTGTTCTGCTGTGGGCACGCGTTCCTGGGGGACGGACGCCTGCTCGTCGCCGGTGGGACCAAGACGTACGACTACCTCGGGCTCAAGGAGACAACGGTCTTCGACGGGAGGGTGCTCCCTCCCCAGAACCCGTGGATCCCCGGGCCCAACATGGCCGGTGGGCGCTGGTACCCGACCCTGGTGACCCTGCCCGACGGGACGGTGGTCGTGGTCTCGGGAGTGCTCGACGAGCCCGTCCCGCCGCCGGTCAACGTGGCGGTCGAAGTGTTCGCCACGCATCCGCCGCCCGGCGTGTGGAACCACGTCGGCGACCAGCCGGACATGCCCGCCGGCTATCCCCGCATGCATCTCCTCCCCGACGGCCAGGTCCTGTCCTCCACGCCGATGGCCGGCGTATGCCGGGTATGGAGCCCGATCACGCTCAACTGGCTCGACGCCGGCCCTGGTCCGGGGGCGGAGTACGTGTCCTACAACACCACGGCTGTCCTCCTTCCCTTGCGCCCAGAGGAGGGCTACCGGGCTCGAGTGATGGTCGCCGGGACCGCGCAACCCCAGATCTTCGACCTGGCTGCTCCCGAGGACGGCTGGCAAGCCACCGCCGCTCGTGCCCTTCACGGCTCGCCTGTGCGCAACCACGCCTGCAGCGTGCTGCTCCCCGACGCGACGGTCGTCGTCGTCAGCGGCAGCAGGACCCAGGCCGACGCCGACGGCGTGCGAGAGGCCGAGATCTACGAGCCGGCCACCGGGCACTGGTCGGTCGGAGCGGCGGCGGCCGTGCCCCGCGTGTACCACAACGTCGCCCTGCTGCTTCCCGACGGGCGGGTGTGGACGGCGGGCTCCAATCACGACGGCGCCCAGGGCCACTCCGAGCTCCGTATGGAGGTCTACGAGCCTGACTACCTGTCCCGAGGCCCCGGGCCGGAGATCACCGCGGCACCGGTCTCCATCTCTGTCCCGGTCGGCTTCCCCACCTCGGCCAGCTTCGAGATCGCGTCACCCCAGGCGCCATCCATCGCGTCAGCGGCGCTGCTCCGCTGCGGGTCGATCACCCACGCCTTCGACGCTGATCAGCGGTACGTGGGCCTCGCTATCCGTAGCCGTACGACCGGCACGGTCACCGTCGCCTATCCGCCCACCGCCGAGATCGCCCCACCCGGCGCCTACTTCCTGTTCGTGGTCGACGCCAACGGCGTCCCGTCCATCGGGCGGCCAGTGT
>JALZEC010000339.1 GCA_030862235.1 Actinomycetota bacterium
GGGTGGGGCAGGGGCCCCACCTCGGCGAGGAGGCAACATCCCATGGCCATTGACCACGATCTCGAGCGCTTGCTCGACCCGGGTTACCTGGACGACCTCGCTGCTCGGGATCCCGAAGAGCTGCGGGCCATGCGGGCCGAGGCCCAGAGGGTCGAGGCCAAGCTTTCCTATATCCGCCGGCTCGTTCAGGGGCGGCTCGACATCGTGTCGGCCGAGTTGGCCCGGCGTGCGGAAGGAGCGGCGCCGGACGATCTGTCGACGCTCGTCGAGCGCCTTCCCGAGATCCTCGCGGACCGCGGCCGCGCCCCGGGCCCGGGCCGGCTCCCGACCAACCTCGTCCCTCCCGACGACGGGGACGACCTGACCGGCGAGCTGGACCGCATCGGCAACCTGACCTCGCTTCCGGACCTCTCCGTACCCGAGCTGGAGGACGTCTCCGAGCGGCTGAAGACGCTCGAGCGGCAGGTGTCGACCCATCGCCGTGCCATGTTCGGCGTGATCGATTCGCTCCAAGCCGAGCTGGCCAGCCGCTACGAGCACGGGGACGTAGGAGCCTAGTTACAACCCGGAGTCCACCCCTCGGTACGGTTCCGGAGTGCGTGACGACGAGACCCGTCGCCGGGAGGAGCTGGGGACGTTCATCCGTGACCGTCGACTCAGCCTTCGCCTGTCCCTCCGCCGTCTCTCCGACGTCTCCGGCATCTCCAACCCCTATCTGAGCCAGATCGAGCGCGGGCTGCGCAAGCCCTCGGCCGAGGTCCTCCAGCAGATCGCCCGTGCCCTGGTCGTGCCGACCGAGCAGCTCTACGTCCGAGCCGGGATCCTCGAACCCAGCACCGATGGGGACGTGGTCGCCCACATCCGGCGGGACCCGGCCCTGACCGGGGAGCAGAAGGAGGCCCTCGAGCGGATGTACCGGGAGTTCACCGGCCAGGGCCAACGACAAGGAGGGGAAGAACCGGAGGCTGGGTAGGGTTTTTGCCGTCGTGCGTCGCTTGGCCGTGCTCTCCCTCCATACGTCGCCGCTGGCCCAGCCGGGGGCGGGCGACGGTGGCGGTATGAACGTGTACGTCCGAGAGCTCTCCTCCAGCCTTGTCCGGGCCGGCATCGATTGCGACGTCTACACACGGTCCTGGCGGCGAGGTCTCCCGGCGACGGTGGAGCTGGAACCCGGCCTCCGCGTACACCACGTGCGGGCTGGACCGCCCCACCTCGTGGCCAAGGAGGCGCTGCCCGCACTGGTCGACGCCTTCACGGAGGTGGTGCTCGACCGGCTCCAGCGGCCCGGGTACGAGCCAGACGTCCTGCACGCCAACTACTGGCTCTCGGGCATGGCCGGGCACGCCCTCAAGCACAAGCTGGACATTCCGTTGGTGTCCACGTTCCACACGCTGGCCCGGGTGAAAGCGGAAGCGACCCGGGAGGAAGAGGAGGTGCGAGCCAAGGCCGAGGGTCAGGTGATGGGCTGCTCGGACGCCATCCTCGCCTCCTCGGTGGACGAGGCCCAGCAACTGGAGGGGCTCTACGGGGCGGACCCGGGGCGCATCGAGATCGTGCCGCCGGGCGTGGACCACGACGTCTTCCTCCCGGGGAACCGCGAGCGGGCTCGGGCGGCGCTTGGGCTGGGCCGAGGGCCGGTGCTGTTGTTCGTCGGCCGCATCCAGCCGCTCAAGGGGGCGGACGTGGCGGTGCGGGCCCTGGCCGCCTCGGCCGCACCCGATGCCATGCTCGTCGTCGTGGGCGGTCCGAGCGGACCTGAGGGCGCGGCCGAGCTGCGGCGGGTCCGGGGTCTCGTCGCCCGGAGCGGCCTCTCCGACCGGGTCCGGTTCGTGCCTCCTCAGCCACACGAGCGCCTGCCCGACTTCTACCGGGCGGCCGACGTGTGCCTGGTGCCCAGCCGCCCGGAATCGTTCGGCTTGGTTGCCCTCGAGGCGGCCGCCTGCGGCACGCCCGTGGTCGCTGCGGCTGTAGGCGGACTGCGGACGCTGGTCGTCGATGGTCAGACCGGTTTCCTGGTCGAGGGCCGGGACCCCCTGGCCTACGCCGAGTGCGTGGACCGGTTGCTTGGTGATCCGCCGCTGGCGGCGCGCTTCGGCGCCGCCGGTGCTCGTGAGGCCCAGCGGTACTGCTGGTCGATCACCGCCGCCCGGCTTCGGCGGCTGTACGCCGATTTGACGGCGCGCCGGCCCGTCGAATGCCGCTGAGCACCTGACTACACTCCCTTCACCGCATCGTCTCGGCCGGCGTTGCTCCGCGCGCTTTGTGCGTTTTCATGTCATCTCTTGCATGACGGCGAGGAGAAGAGGTAGGTTTTGCGGGGGCCCGAGGGGCGGAACGGCGAGCCGTTCGGGGAAGTGCGGCACCGCTGCGAGGTTTCTCGGGCCCTCTCCTGCTGGCCTCGGGCATTCCCCGGGGTCGGCTTGCAGAAGCCTTGCGTTGCCTGTAGTCGCTCACTAGTTTTCCGCCGTCAGACGGCGGGACGCTTCCTCCCCTCCATGACGAGAACCAGGATCCACGCCCTTGTGCTCATCGTCATGCTGGTGTCGGCGGTGCCGACACGAGCGGGTGCTGACGACGATTCGCGCACGAAGAAGGCCAAGCTGGCGGCCGAGCTCGACGTCCTGAAGGCGAACGACCTCGAGCTCGAATCGGCAGTGAAGGCGCTGGACGCGGGCATCGCCGTCCAGGCAAGCGACACCGAGGCGGCCCGGCAGGCGGCCACCGCCGCCGACGCCGCCGTCGACACGGCCAAGGTCCGGCTGGCGGCCACGGAGAAGCGGGCGGCCGAGCTGCGCCAGAAGGCGTCGGTCCTGGCCATCAACGCCTACATCCATCCGGGCGGGGTCCCGATCCTGGACATGGTCAAGTCCAGCAGCCTGGCGGAGGCGAGCCGGCGCCAGACGCTGATGGCCCACGTGGTGAACGTCGACCGGGACGTCCTGGGGCAACTCAAGGCGGTCCGCCAGGATCAGCAGGCCGAGCAGGCCAACTTGATCGCCCTTCGGAATGAGGCCCAGGAGCGCAAGAAGGCGGCCTCGGTGAAGCTGGCTGACCTGGAGAAGACCCGGGCCGATCAGGTACGGCTCCGGGGAGCGCTCGATGTCCGAATCCGGGAGTACACGGCGGAGATCGACGCACTTTCCCGGGAAGAGGCCAACATCACCCGGCTGATCCGGGAGCGGGAGGCGGCCGGCCGGTCGGCCGACGGCGTTCCGGTCGGGCCCGCGCCCCGGGGGGCCTCTGGCGGGGGCCTGGCGTGGCCCGCCGATGGCGGGGTGAGCTCCCCCTTCGGCTTCCGCTGGGGCCGGCTGCACGCCGGCATCGACATCGACTCGGGCTACGGCGCCCCCATCCGGGCGGCCAAGGCGGGGGTCGTGATCATGGCCGGGTACAACGGCGGGTACGGCAACTGCATCATCGTCGACCACGGCGGCGGGCTCACCACGTTGTATGCCCATCAGAGCCGCATGGTGGCGTCCGACGGGCAGAGCGTGTCTCGAGGCGAGGTCATCGGGTACGTGGGCGGGACGGGCAACGTCACCGGCCCTCACCTGCACTTCGAGACCCGGGTCGGCGGTGCACCGCAGAACCCGCTGAACTTCCTGCCCTAGGCGCGCGCGAATTCCTGGCGGCGCCGCCCGCCGCCGCCCGCGGCTCGGCCGGCAGCCAACGATCCCCTGACGTGGTGCCCCACGGGTATCAGCTGGGGGACCAGCCCTGATCGGCACGCCCGACGAGCGAACGCGGGCCTACCCTTCGCCCATGACGCGACTGGCCGTGGTGGGCGGCGGGAAGATGGGATCGGCCCTGGTGAACGGCCTGCTC
>JALZEC010000405.1 GCA_030862235.1 Actinomycetota bacterium
CTCCTCCAGAGCGTGGGGGCCCCTGCCCCACGCCTGGCCGTGTGGGCGGCTACCCCCCGGCGACCTGCCCTGGCCGCTACCCGACGCCTGGCCAGGCGTCCCTCCCTAGGGAGTTCTACCCGTTTTCGCCGGTTTTGCCGCCTGCTCGACCAACTGGCGGAAGAGACCCTGCTGCTCGGGGAGGTCCTCCAGCAGCTCGGGGTGCCACTGGACGGCGACGACGTGGGGGCTGCCGGGGAGCTCGATAGCCTCGACCGTGTCGTCCTCGGCCCAGGCCACAGCGCGCGTACCTGGTGCGGCGTCGCAGACGGCCTGGTGGTGCAGCGAGTTGACCAACACCTCGGTGCAGCCCAGGGCCTCGGCCAGGTGGCTGTCGGGCTCGATCTTCACCTTGTGGACGCCGTCGTGCCAGTGGTCCCACCGGTCGTGGTTCTGCCCGGTCACGGTGGGGACGTGCTGGACCAGCGAACCGCCGAGGGCCACGTTGAGCACCTGCATGCCACGGCACGTGGCCAGGACGGGCACGTCGCTCTCGATCGCCGCCTTGAGCAGGGCGATGTCGAAGGCGTCGCGCAGGGGGTCGACGTTGCGCGTCTCGGAAACGGGCTGGGCGTGGTACCGGGAGGGCTGGACGTCGCCGCCCCCGGTCACGAGGATGCCGTCGACCGCCGACAGCGCGGCGGGCACGTCCTCCGGGTCGATCACCGGGAGGATGACCGGAACGCCGCCGGCCCGGACCACGCTCTCCACGTAGTGGCGCGAGCTGGTGTGGAGCAGGGTCGGACCGGTGACCGTCTCCACGACCCGAGGAAAGGCCGAGATCCCGATGACCGGACGCATGGTTCGAGCGTAGGACGGGCGACCGCCTACGGGAAAAGCTCGGCCAGGAGCTCGACGAGGGCGTCGAGGTCGGGAGCCTCCTGGCTGGTGAGGACGAAGACGGCGGTGCGGGCGGGGGCGAGATCGGCAGCCACGCGGCCCGCCTCGACGTCGTCTTCGCCTGTGACGAGCACGATGGCCGCGCCCTCGGCGGCCAGACGGCGGGCGACGGCGGTGGCCTGGGCGGCGGCCAGCCCGACGGGCACGACGACCGCCTTGTTGGCCAGCACGGCGGGTGAGCCTAGGGCGAAAAGAGGGAATGGTGATCAGGTAAGTCAGGTTTTAAGATGTGGACGTGGCTACCAGTTCCTTGCGCCATGGAGGCGAGACGCCGCCTCCCCGACCGATCGACCCCCGTGGGCCGAGGTTCAACCAGGCCGTGCTCACGGTCAGCCTTCTGCTGGGTTTCCTGTTCGACTGGCGCCCGGTCGTCCCCCTGTTCGCCGTGGTGCTCTTCCTCGGCGCTGCCTTCGGCCCGCGCTACGGCCCGTTCCTGCGTCTCTACGCCGACGTCATCCGTCCTCGGCTGGCGCCGCCGGCCGTGCTCGAAGATCCTCGGCCACCCCGGTTCGCGGCGGCCGTGGGCGTCCTGTTCCTCGTGGCCGCCTCCCTCGCCTTCTTGGCCGGCGCGGCCGGGCTGGGCTGGTTCCTGGCCCTGATCGTGGCCGCCCTGGCCGGGCTCGCCGCCACCACCGGACTGTGCGTGGGGTGCGAGATCTGGCTCCTGTTTGCCCGCCGCCGCGGCGTGCAGCTGGCGGGCTGAAGCCATGGAGCTTCGGATCGTCGTCGTGCTCGCCCTGGTGGCGCTCTTCGCCGCTGCCGTGCCCCTGTACCGCCACCGCCGGCAACGGCTGCAGGTTGGGCCAGCGGTACACCCGGTGGTGCCGGCCACCCTCCGATTGGGCGCCAAGCGGACGTGGATCGTGTTCACCACCCCCTGGTGCGCCAGCTGCGGCCCGGTGGAGGAGCGGCTGCGGCGGTCGGACCCCGAGGCTCGGGTGGTCAAGGTCGATGCCACACGGGAGCCGGCCCTGGCCGGCGCCTTCGCCGTACGGGCCGCGCCCACCGCCCTCTTGGCCGACGCCGAGGGACGGGTGCGGGCGCGCCTCGTCGGTCCCGAGGCGGTCGACCGGTACGTCTTGCCCGGCGACTGACGACGGCGGCTAGGCGACCGCGGGCGGCAAGGGGCCGAACAGGGGGCGTAGGCCGGTGGGCAGGTCGGCCTTGCGGGGGTTCTTCTGGTCGCGTTTGGACAGGATCGGGTCGGTCATCCCCCAGTCGACGGCGATGTCCGGGGCGTCCCAGGCCACACCGAGCTCGTCGTCCGGGCTGTAGTACTGGTCGACGAGGTAGGTGAGGGTCACGTCGGTCAGGGCGGCGAACCCGTGGGCCACCCCGGGGGGGATGTAGACCCCGCACTGGTTGTCGTCCCCCATGTCAACGACGAGGGTGGCGCCCTCGGTGGGTGATCCCTCCCTGAGGTCGTGGAGGACGGTGCGCGCCAGTCCCCGGATCGGGTACCAGTAGTCGGCCTGCTGGAGGTGGTAGTGGAGGCCGACGAGGCAGCCCGCCACCTTGTCCGAGCGGTTGGCCTGGACCATCTCCCGGCCGTCCGGGAACCACGACCGGCGGTACGACTCAACGAACCTGCCGCGCTCGTCCCCGTGGCTCAGGGGCGAGACGAGGATGACGCCGGCGATCATGTCCGACGGAACGATGTCAGGGCTCGAACCGGCCATAGCCTCCCCGGTAGAAGACGAGTGGACGGCCCTCCGCCGCCACCTCCAACTCTCGCACGCGACCCAGAACCAGCACGTGGTCCCCCGCCTCGTACTCTGCCTCGATGGTGCAGTCGATCCAGGCCAGCACACCGGCGAGCACGGGGGCTCCGAAGACGCCGGCGTGCCAGCCGATTCCCCGGAACTTGTCGGCCCCGCGTGTGGCGAAGACGCGGCTGACCGCCTCCTGATCCTCGGCCAGGATGTTGACGCAGAACCAGCCCGCCTCCTGGATGCGCGGCCAGGTGGCCGAGGTGCGGGCCACGCAGAAAGCTACGAGGGGCGGATCGAGCGAGACCGACGTGAACGAGTTGACGGACAGGCCCACCGGAATACGCCCGTGCATCGCGGTGATCACGGTGACGCCGGTGGCGAAGTGGCCGAGCACCTGGCGGTAGTGGGCGGAGTCGACGGACGGGTCCTCTGCCCCTTCGGGTCCGAGGGGATCCTCTGCCATCCCGTCCACCGCCGGTGACGCTACCCAGCGCCAGTCGCTGGGGCTCGCCGGCGAACGAGGGGGCACACCCGGGCGGGAGGTGACTTCGTAGGTCCAGTCGCTCCTACGGCAGGGAGAGCCGGCCGTCGCGCTCGACGGCCAGGCCATCCGCCACCAGGCCGGCCACCATCCGCGCCGTACGGGCGGCAGTGGCGGGGTCCGACGCGGGCCAACCGGCCGCCTCCGCCACCTGAGCACCGGGGATCGGTCCGTGGCGGAGGACGGCGACCACGCGTCCCCGGCCCTGGCGATCTGAGCCGGCGAACGTCGACTGCCGGCTGCCGGTCCCGGCCGTGCCGAGGGCAGGGTCGGGCCCGGGGTAGCCAGCGCGGCTCCACGCACATTCCGCCGTTGCCGCGAGCGGACACCGCTGGCACTGGGGGCTGCGGCGGGTGCAGACGGTGGCGCCCAGGTCGAGCACGGCCGAGTTCCAGCGCCATGCCCGCCCTGGTGGCACGAGGGCGTCGGCCGTCGCCTGCGCCGCGGCTCGGGTGAGCGGGCGACCGGCGACAGCCCGGGCCAGGACCCGGGCGGAGTTGGTCTCGACCACGCCCACATCCGCCTCGTGGGCGAAGGCGAGAACGGCCCGGGCCGTGTACGGGCCGACGCCGGGAAGGGCTTGGAGGGCATCCACGTCGCGAGGCAGGTCGCCGCCGTGCCGCTCGACCGCCGCGGTCGCTGCCCGATGGAGGCTGACCGCCCGCCGGTTGTAGCCCAGACCGGCCCAGGCCTTGACCACCTCGGCCACGGGGGCGACCGCGCAGGCCGCCGTCGTCGGGAACCGCTCGAGGAACCGTTCGTACACAGGCACGACGCGGGGGACCTGGGTCTGCTGGAGCATCACCTCGCTGACGAGGACGGCCCAGGGGTCCCGGGTGTGACGCCAGGGGAGATCGTGCCGGCCGGCCCCGGCGGCCCAGTCGAGCAGCGCCCCTGAGTCGAACCCCAGGGCGGCGCGATGGACGGGCGCAGCCACCTCCGGGGCAGAGCGCCTAGGCGGCGAGGATCAGCTGGAGGCTGTTGCCCATCACCGCGGCCAGGTACAGGCCGGCGACGATGGCCAGACGGGGGGACAGGCGCCGGTGGCCGGCCACGGCGGCGGCGGCCACGGCGATGAAGGCGGAAAGCCCGATCTTGGCCGAGGCGAGCAGGTTCTGCTCGATGAGCCAGGCGGAGAGGGGGTTGACCTCGACGCCTCCTCGGGCGAGCACCGCGTCGGTAGTCAGGATGTCAGCGAGGTTCAGGATCAGGATCGCCACGACGAGAAAGGACCGGAGCCACAGCTCCCGGGCCTCTTCCCAGAGCTGCAGCTCTACGACACGCACGCCTACCCGGCCTCCTCGTACCTGTATTGGGTCATGCGACCTATTCCAGGTTTCGACGCTCCCCGCCACCTCTCCTTCTCCTTGCGTTCACGACGACACGTACCGTGTTGCATACCCGTGATCGAGCTCGGTCTACGCAACGACGTCTACCGGCGGCCGCTCCTGACCGCCCTCGACCGCCTCGGCCTGCGGGAGGGCTGGAGATGCGTGGACGTCGGGGCCGGAGGTGGCGACGTGAGCGTCGCGCTGGCCGAGGTCGTCGGCCGGGACGGACGGGTCTACGCCGTCGACAACGACCCCCGGGCGCGGGACGTGGTGGCCGAGGCGGCAGCGGCCCACAGCCAGGTGGTGGCCATCACCCAGGCGGCCGAGGAGCTTCTGCTGCCCGAGCCGGTGGACCTGGCCTTCTGCCGGTTCCTGCTCATGCACGTCGCGGACCCCCTGGTCGTGCTGCGCCGGATGGGAGCGGCGGTGCGGGAAGGAGGGTGGGTCGTGGCCCAGGAACCCCTCACGTCGGCCGGGCGTGTCGGCGGCCGTCCTCTGTCCATGCCCGACGCCGTCCACCCGGACGTGGGCGCCGAGCTGCCTGCCCTAGTCCGGGCGGCCGGGCTCCAGACGGTCGACGCCTGGGCGGAGTCGCCGGTGGGCGCCGGAGCGGGGCCCGTGCGGGACTACCTGGCCAACCTCACCGGGGTAGACCCGGGCGATGACCCGATCGTCCTCCCTCCCCTGGTGACGGTGGTCGCCCGGACGCCGGCGGCGGTGGCTACAGCTCGATCGTGAGCTCGCGCCAGTAGAACCAGTACGTGCGCCAGCGAACCGCGCCGCTTACGGGCAGGCCGACAAGCTGCCAGAACATCCGCCACGTCTCCCGGGCGCCCCTCACCCGGCCGTACTTGTCCCGCTTGGTCCGGTGGGTGACGCCCCGCATGATACGGACGGTCGTGGGCAGCCGGCCCTCGCAGACCACCTCGTTGATCATGATCTCGATGGCGTAGCCGCGGCGCTTCGCCGGCGGGACCGAGTCCCAGACCCACCGGGGGATGACCCGCTCGCCAGACGTTGGGGGGAAGGTCAGGACCCACGGGTTCAGGGGGCCGTAGTCGAACCAACCGAGGGACATGGCCGCCCGCCCCTCGACGAAGGGCCTGCAGATCTCGTCCAGGTGGGCGGGGGTGAGGCCGATGCAGTCGGCGTCGCAGAACAGGATGGCGTCCGCGCTGGTCGCCTCGACCCCAGCCCCCATGGCCTCGGCCTTCCCACCCACCGGCTTCCCACCGACCGTCTTCTCCCGGCGCACGACCTTGGCCCCGGCGGCGAGGGCGACCTCGGCCGTCCCGTCCGTGGACCCGTCGTCCACCACGACGACCTCGGAGGTGTAGGAGCAGGCCGAGCACGCGGCGATGACGCCGGCGATGGTGGGTGCCTCGTTGCGAGCGGGGATGACGGCGTCGATCGTCGGCGCGGGGCCGGGAGGAGGGAGACGGGGCGAGGCGTAGGGAGGGCGGGATATCCGCAAGGCGCGTGCCCGGCTATCCCAGCTTGGCCCGCAGGAACTCGAGCGTGCGGACCCAGGCCTGGCGGGCCGAGTCCTCGTCGTACGCCTCGGGACGGGTGTCGTTGAAGAAGGCGTGACCGACGTTCGGGTAGAAGAACAGGCGGACCTCCTGTCCCCGGGAGACGAGCTTCTCTTCGATCTCCCGGGCCAGCTCGGGAGTGGCCCAATCGTCGAGCTCTCCGTAGTGGCCCTCCACGGCCGCCTTGATGCGGTCCCAGTCGGGCTGGGCCTCGGGCCAGGGAATGGCGCCGTAGAAGGGGACAGCGGCCCGGACCTGGTCGGAACGGAGGCTGGCCAGCCAGAGGGCGAGGCCGCCTCCCATGCCGAAACCGATGACGCCCATACCGTGGCCCCGCACAGCCGGGTGGTCGACGAGGAAGTCCACGGCACCGGAGAGTCGGCCCGCGGCAACCGGCATGTTCATAGCCATCATCGCCATCTCGGCCTGGTCCGGTTCGCTGTTCGGGATGGTCCGTCCCTCGAACAGGTCGGGGGCCAGCGCGGTGAACCCTTCGGCGCCAAGGCGGTCACAGACGTTCTGGATGTGGGAGACGAGGCCCCACCACTCGTGAATCACGACCACGCCCAGGCCGGCGCCCTCCCCCTTCGCCAGATACCCATCGGTGGTGGACCCGTCGCTGGGGAACCGCACCCGCTCGCCCATCGGAGCAGGTTACCGGGGGGCCGGGTGAGCCAGCTCGGGTGCCGGCGGGCAGGTCGCCCTGGCCAGCGCCGCCTCCACGGGCTCGATGCCCTCGGCCCCGGCGACTCCGTCCACCCAGGCCAGGGGGACGATCTCCTCCTGCGCGTGCCACGGCCTGTCGACCGTCGCCAAGCGGGCGGTCAGCGCCTCCCAGAGGGTTGGGGGGAGGAGGCGACCGGTACCGGCGACGGCCCAGACGGGAACCCCGCTGTGGCGGGCGGTTGCGGCAGCGGCGGCCGACCCCGACACCGCCACCAGCCCGGGTGCGGCGCCGGCGCCCAGCGCGGCGGCTTCGAGCAGCACGAGACCGGCAGTGCGC
>JALZEC010000410.1 GCA_030862235.1 Actinomycetota bacterium
GTTGTTGGGTCGGAACGGGCCGGTCTGGAAGAAATTGTGGGCGATGGCGAAGGGGGTGCCCCGTTCCATGCCCTGCCGCTCCCAGTCTGTGGGGTCGAGGAAGCGCTCGACGACCACGTCCTCCGTCGGGTAGCCGTACGACCCGACCAGCTGGATCAACCGCTCGCGGCACCAGGACCGCTCCCGCTTCCAGTTCACCTGGCCGTCCAGGTTGGGCGTCGGTTCAAGGCAGTAGAGCGTGATGCAGCCCTCGGGAGCGAGGGACGGGTCGCCATACGTGGCGCTGCTGACCAGGATGGACGGGTCGGGCATGAGCACACCCCGCTTCATCAGCGCTTCGAACGCCCCTTCCCAAGCTGCTCCGAAGTGGATGTTGTGGTGGGCTGCCCCGTCGGGCAGCGTCCCTCGCACTCCAGCCATCCAGAGGGCGCACGACGGTGAGTAGTGCCCGCGCCGGGCCACCCTGGGCGCGGGCGTGCCGGGAAGCAGCTGGCGGTAGGCGACAGGCAGGTCGGGATTCAGGACGACGGCGTCGGCCGCGATCACCTCGCCGTCCTCCAGCCGCACGCCGGTAGCTCGGCCGTCCGGCGCCTGCTCCACCCGGTCGACGGTCACCCCGTACCGGAAGGTGGCCCCCGCCTTCTCCGCCGCCGCCGCCAGCGCTTTGGGGACGGCGTGCACCCCGCCTTCGGGGAACACGACGCCGCGCACGGTGTCCATGTAGGTGATCACGCAGTAGAGGGCCAGCGCTTCGTACGGGCTCAGCCCTGCATACATGGACTGGAAGGAGAAGATGCGCTGGAGGCGGGGGTCGGAGAAGTAGGAGTTGACCACGTTGGCCAGCCGCCGCAGGCCTCCCATCCGAACGAGCTTGACCAGCGGCCACGGGGGCTGGAGCAGGTCGATGAGGGAGTCGAAGTTCTTGTTGATGAAGTGGGGCAGCTCGAGGTCGTAGAGATCGGTGAGGTAGTCGCAGAACCGGCCGAAGTTGGCCGCCTCGGCTGGCCCGCACACCTCCCGGATCTCCTCGGTCATGGCCTCCCGGCCGGTCCGGACCCGGAGCTGGCTCCCGTCCGCGTAGCAGGCCCGGTAGATCGGGTCGACCGGGCGCAGCGTCACGTACTCGTCCATGTCCGCTCCCGCCCCGGCGAACGTCGACCGGAGGATGTCGGTCATGGTGAGGACGCTGGGACCGGTGTCGATGCGGAAACCGTCCGCCTCGAACACCCCGGCCCGGCCACCGGGGACGTTCTCCCGCTCGAGCACGAGCACGTCGTGGCCCTTGCCGGTGAGGTGGCAGGCGGCCGAGAGCCCGCCCAGGCCCGCCCCGACGACGGCGACCCGCACCGCTACCCGTCCAGCGCCGTGTGGCAGCGCCTCGTCACCGGTCGCGACCGGCTACGTACTTGGCCAGGTCAGCGAGAGCGAGGCGGGCCTCGGGAACGAGCGGCGTGCGGTCGAGGGCGGCGACGGCCTGGGCGACGAGGCCGTCGATGGAGTGCTCCACCTGCTCCACCGCACCCGTCTCCACCAGGAGCTCCTGCAGGTCCACCACCTCCTCTTCGGTGAGGTCCGGAGCACCGTAACGGTCGAGGAGCCGCGCCGCCGCGCCGTCCGCCCGGTCCCGGGCCATGGCGACGAGGACGGTCGGCTTGCCGTCCCGCAGGTCCTCACCGACGGGCTTGCCCGTGACCGTCTCGTCGCCGTACGCGCCCAACAGGTCGTCACGCAGCTGGAACGCCTCGCCCAGGGCCAGCCCGTAGCGGGAGAGGGGCTCCGCCAGCTCATCGAGCCTGCCGGCCAGGGCGGCGCCCATGTGCAACGGTCGCTCCACGGTGTACTTGCCGGACTTGTAGAGAGAGATGCGGCGGGCGGGCTGCTCGGCCACCTGTCCCCGAGCGGTACCTATGAGGTCGAGGTACTGGCCGATGTTGACCTCGACCCGCAGCTCGGTGAAGACGGCTACCGCGCCGGCCGGGGCGGTGGCGAGAAGGTGGTCGGCGTACACGAAGGCCAGGTCGCCGACGAGCACCGCCACGCCCTCCCCAAGCCGGCGGCCCTCGCCCCGCCAGCCGGCCAGGGCGTGGCGCTGCTCGAAACGCACGTGAATGGTGTCCATCCCCCGCCGGGTGGCTGACCCGTCCATGATGTCGTCGTGGATGAGGGCGAACGTGTGGAGCAGCTCGAGGGCGGCCCCGGCGTCGGTCACGATGGGGTCGTCCGGATCTCCCCCGGCGCCCACGTAGGCCCAGTAGCAGAAGGCCGGTCGGAGCCGCTTGCCGCCGCCCAACACCAGCTCGGACAGCGCGACGAGGGGTTCGACCAGCTCGGGGTCGACCAGCGCCCATCGGGCCGTCTCCCCCTCGAGGAGGTCGCGGATCCGCAGGTCTACTCGTCGGGCGATCCCCCCGAGGCTGGGAGGCGCGGTTATCGGGGCGGGGACGACGCGCACAACCCTCCTTCCCAGTCGCCTCGTCAGTCCCGGCACGTTAGTGGCCGGCACCTACCCGTTCGAAGTTCGTGGGCCGAGCGGATGATGGCGCGCCGGTGAGCAGCGTCACGTCCATCCCAGACGGCCCCGCTGGAGGAGGAGCACGGCGAGCATGCCCGTCCAGAGCGTCGACAGGAGGAAGGGCAGGAAGGCGATCGGCGGGAGAAGCAATCCCAGGGCGATGGCCACCCCGCTGTAGGTGAGCCACTTGGGCAGGACGCCCGCGCCCTGTCCGATCAGGCTGATGGCCCCGATGAAGGCCGCGGTCGGGATGAAGGAGATGGCGACTCCCTGCCACTGGAGCACCAGGAGGGTGCGGGCGATGACCGGATCGGGCCCGAAGTCCTCGAGCACGGTGCCGGCGATGGCGAGGAGGACGACCACGGACATGGCCGCGACCATGAGGACTCCGCCGATCAGGGCCAGGGTGGCCAGCCACCCGCCTCTCCCCTCCACGTCGCTGAGCCAGCGGTGGAGCCAGGCCACGAAGACCGTGAGGAAGAACAGGCTGAACAGCATGAGCAGGACGCCGGCGCTCACCCGTCCCCGGTTCTCGGTCAGCTCGCGTGCGATGGCGGCGGCGTCGTCCTGCGGTTCGACCCGGCCGATGGGCAGGAGCGAGG
>JALZEC010000445.1 GCA_030862235.1 Actinomycetota bacterium
GCCGCGAGCCGCCTCGCCATGGCTGTCTCCGAGGAGGCCCTGGCCGACGCGCTGCCCACCTCCGTCGCCGAGCTCGACGACGTGCTCGCGGCCCTCACCCAGCTGCGAGAGCTGCTGGGCGATCACCGCCGAGCCCTGCGCGACGTGGCCCAGGACCACGGCCGGCTCCTGGCCCATCGCGCCCAACAGACCGACCGTGCAGCGGAGGCGGCCGCGAGCCGAGCCCGGGCCCGCCAACGCCGCGACGACTACCAAACGGCGGCCCACGAGCTGGCGACCCTGCGGGAGGCGCTGGCCGCCACCGTCGAGCACGTGCTCGCCCGCCACGGCGACGTCGTCGCCCGCCTGGCCGAGCTCGATGAACAGGCCGTCCCGAACGCGGACGACGATCTCCGCACTGCCGTTGCCGGCCAGGCACGAGCCGCAGCCCTCCTCGACGAGGTAGAGAGAGCCGAACGCGAGGCCAGTGAAGGGCTCGCTGCCGCGGGACGGAGCCTCGAGGCTGCGGTGCGGCTGCCGGGCGTGCTGCTCGCGGCCGCCGGGCGAGACGAGGTGCCGAAGCCGGGCGACCTGGTCACGACATCCCCCGACACTTCCGACCCGGCGCATGCGGCGGTTGCCCTCGCCGCGACCATCGCACCGCTGGTCGTCGGCGACGATGAGGTCTCCGACGGCGGCATCCTGTCCCGCTACGACCGCCTCAGCGCGTCGCTCGCCGGCGGGTACGACTCCGCCATCGACGAGCACGAGGGCGTGAAGGTCGTCCACGTCGCCGACGACACCGGGCGCCAGCCGCTGGCGGTCGTGGCCGCCCGGCTGGCCGCTGAGGCGGAGGCGGCGAGGGGCAGGCTGGCTGCTCGCGAACGGGAGGTGCTGGAGCGCTTCCTGCTCCGGGAGCTGGCCGATGAGATCCGGGCCAAGTTGCTCGACGCCCACGACCTCGTCATCGACACAAACCGCACCTTGGCCGGCGTCCGCACATCGCACGGCAAGGGCGCCTACCTGGAGTGGAAGCTCCGCGACGACGCCATCGGTCCTGCCGGCGCCGCCGGCCGGCTCCTCGTCGACGACCTGCGTGACGAGGCCGCCGACGCCCAGCTCCGCGATGCCCTGCTGGCCCTGATCGAAGCCGAGCGCGCCGCGGATCCCACCGCCGGCTACGAGCAGCACCTGCGAGCCGCGCTCGATTATCGAGCCTGGCACCGGTTCACCATCAAGGTCACTGACGCGGCTCAACCCGGCTCGGCCCGTACGCTGTCGAGCCGGCTTGGGCTGTCCCAGGGAGAGCAGCGCGTTCTCTCCTATCTGGCCCTGTTCGCCGCAGCGGCCTCGCATTTCGAGGCGATCGCACGGGAGACGCCCGCCGCGCCCCGACTCCTCCTGCTCGACGACGCGTTCGCCAAGGTCGATGAACCCACACACGGCCACCTGCTTGGCTTGCTCGTGCAGCTCGGCCTCGACTTCGTGCTCACCAGTGAGCGGATGTGGGGCTGCTTCCCCTCGGTGCCCAACCTGGAGATCTACGAGGCGGTCCGGGACCCGGCGCATCCCGGCGTGGCGCTCGTGCACTTCCGGTGGGACGGACATCAGCGCCACCTCGTGGGCGTGTGACCGTCGCGGGCACGCTCCAGCGGCCGGGACTCAGCCGGTTGTGGGACGCGGTGGCCGAGCGGCTGCAGCGCAACGGCCTCAGCCCTTCGGGAAGGGTCACGCTCGGCGGGTTGGACCGCGAGGAGCGCCACGCCCTGGCCGGGTTGCTTGGGCGCGCGGTAGGCAGGGACCGGGCCACCATCGATCTGGCGCAGCTCGACCGGCGCCTTCGTGACGGCGGACTCGCCACCGGGTTGCTGGGAGCGGTACAGCAGCTGCGCGGACCGCTCGTGGACCAACGGGCCCGGCGCCAAGCCCGGGCCGACGCGGCAGCGAGGGTGTGGGCCTCGGGGCGACGGGCGCTCGACGAGGTCGGGCTGGAAGCGGCCTCCTGGACCGAGCCGTGGCTCGACGACCTGCGTCGAACGGGAACGCTCGGCCGCGTGCCGGCCGAGCGGGCCGAACGGTTGCTCGGTGCCGCTGCCCGATGCTTGAGTGCGGTCCCCTACGTACGAGGGGATCCGCCGTGCGGGCGCGGTGAGCTGGCCTCCTTGAGCACGGGCGACGCCCATGGGCTCGACGACGGCACCCTGCTCGGCGCCCTGGTGCTTCGCGGCGTGGCGGCCATGCTCGGGGCGCCGTACCGGTCCACGCCAGCCGATCGGCGGGCGATGTGGCGGACCGTCGGTGTGCTCGTCGACGAGGTGTCCACAACCGTCCTCACGGCCGGCCTGACCTCGCCGGGATCGTGGCTGGAAACGCGCACGGTCGCTGGCTGGGAGTCACATCTGACAGTCCGAGATCTTCGTCGCCTCGATGTGAGAGTCCGCGCGGGCGACGTGGTGCACGTCTGTGAGAATCCCCGGGTCCTCGAGGCGGCGGTGGACGCCAGAAGCCATCGCGCGCTGATCTGCACCCAGGGACAACCGGCTGTGGTGGTGACCGCCTTGCTCCGTCATCTTCTCCGAACCGGTCACGAGCTTCGGTACCACGGTGACTTCGACTGGCCCGGAATCACCATCGCGAACCTGCTGGTCGACCGCTATGACTGCCAACCTTGGCGGTTCTGCTCTCCCGACTATCTCGACGCCCTGTCCACTCTTGCTCCCACCGTCGCCGAACTTCCTGTCTTGGATGGCTCTCCGGTATGCGCGCACTGGGACGACCGACTCACCACAGACATGGCACGGGCGGGTCGGGCCGTCCACGAGGAACTCGTGCTCGACCAGCTGATCGCCGACCTCCTCTGAGCTGCTCGCCGCCCGCTGTCCTCTTGCCGTCACCCATTCGCGACCCTCTGCGTTCGCGGGCACGGGGTCTCATGATCCCGACGTGCTCTTCCGCCCCCACTCGGCGGACGTCGCCGCGGCCGGCGTCCTCGCCGGGTTCTCCTACCCGATCGTCACGGAGTTCCTGTTTCTGGTGGCCGCGGCACCCGACCAGCAGATCGAGCTCCTCGGTCCGACTCGGCAACGTCCCTCTCGGATCATCGACCCCCGGATGTCTCCTGCCATGTCATCAGTACATCGCGAATCATGATGATATGATGCAACACGATGCGTACGACGGTGACCCTGGATCCCGACGTCGAGGCACTCGTACGCAAGGTCATGGAGGAACGAGGGGTGTCCTTCAAGCAGGCGCTCAACGACGCGATCCGAGCCGGGCTGGCGCCTACCGAGGGACGAGGTCCGTACCGCCTCAAGCCTGCACACCTGGGCCGGGCGGCTGTCCCACTCACCAAGGCGCTCCAGCTGGCCGCTGAGCTCGAGGACGACGAGATCGCCCGCAAGCTGGCCCTCGGCAAGTAACCCGCGGTGCGCGTCGTTGACGCCAACGTCCTGATCCACGCCGTCAACCTCGACGCCGCCGAGCATGTCACGGCGCGCTCTTGGCTGGAACACCGCCTGAGCGGGCCGGAGGGGGTGGGGCTCGCCTGGGTGGCGTTGCTCGCCTTCGTGCGCATCGTGACCAGGCCGGACGTGCTCGAGGCGCCGCTGACGCCTCAAGCCGCTTTCGACTACGTCGAGGAGTGGCTGGCGTGCCCCCCAGTGACGGTCCTTCACCCCACGGCCCGTCACCTCGCAGTGCTTCGTGGCCTCGTCGAGCCGGTGGGCACGGCCGGCAACCTCACCAGCGACGCCCACCTGGCGGCCCTCGCCGTTGAGCACGGCGCGTACCTGGTCTCGTTCGACCGCGACTTCGGCCGGTTCCCCGGGCTGGCCTGGCGTCACCCGGCCGACGACCTGTCGACCCTTAGCTGACTGCGTGCATTGGGCACTGTCCGAAGGTGGCTTTGGCGCGCCCGGGGGGCGTGGGCGGACCGGGGGCTGGAGTTCCCGATCGTGCCCGGCGTGAAGGAGCCGGGGCCTCGCCCGGCGAATCTCCTACTGAATTTGGCATGATGCGCTACATCTTGAAGTCGTCAGAAGGGGGAGTCCGCCGGAATGGCACACATCACCAAGGACCTGTGGGACCAGCACAGGAAGATCGAGGCCATGTTCGCCCGCCTGTCCAAGGGCGACAAGGCGTTCTACGCCACCGTTCACGCCCCGGTTGACCACCACCTCCTCGAGATCATCTGCGACGAGATCGAGATCCACTCGGCTATCGAGGAAGAGATCGTCTACCCGGCGCTGGCGCAGGTCGACGCCCGTCGCGCGGAGGCGTCCCAGGAGGACCACGAGGAGATCAAGGACGTCGTTGCCCAGATCCAGGACATCGAGGGCGACGACCCCGAGGTCAACAAGCTGGCCAAGCGGTTGGAGAAGCTGTTCACCAGCCACGGGCTCCGCGAGGAGCGGGACGTCTTCCCGATCATCAAGTCCCGCCTCTACCACGAGGGGTTCGAGATGGGCCGGCAGGCCTTCGCCCTCCGCCAGGAGATGCTCGGCCAGGGCAACCGCATGGCCTTGAAGGCCCCGCCCCGCCTGGGCTGGCCCGACGCGGGCTGGTAAGCCGGTCCGGCCTGCGTGGCCGGAACGCAGTGACCGGCCTGCGTGGCCGGACGCACTGACCGCCTGCGTGGCCTGAACACAGTGGCCGCCTGCGTGGCCTGAACACAGTGGCCGGCCCAAGGGCCGCCTGGGCGGTACCTTCGGAAGCACGGACATCCTTGTTGTAGTCGGAGACGGGCAGCCGTCCGAGCGGGTGGCTGCCCGTGCCGCGCGGGTGGTCCGCTCCCCTTCCGCCGACGTCAGCCCCCAGTTGGTCGCCGAGCTCCGAACCCGCATTCCCCGCGAGGTGGGCGTTCTGGGCGCAGGCGAGAGTCCCGACGGGGCCGACGCCGCCCAGCGGGTGGCCGTCTCCCTCCACCACGCCGGCCTGCCCGTCACGCTGTACACGGACGAACCGCCGGCCCGACCGCACGAAGGGGTGCGGGTGGTGCCGGTTTCCGACCCTGGCCCGCCCATGGACGTGGCGGACAGCCTCCTCGACCTGGTCGGAAACACCCCCCTCGTCCGGCTCGACCGCATCGGGCGGGATCTCTCCTGTCACCTCCTGGCCAAGCTGGAACAGCTCAACCCGGGAGGGAGCGTCAAGGACCGTCCGGCGCTGGCCATGGTCGAAGCGGCGGAGCGGGCCGGACTGCTGCAGCGGGGGGGCACCATCGTGGAGCCCACGTCGGGGAACACGGGGGTGGGACTGGCCATAGTCGCCGCCCGCCGCCGGTACCGGTGCATCTTCGTAATGCCGGACAAGATGAGCAAGGAGAAGGTGGACCTCCTCCGGGCCTACGGCGCCGAGGTCATCATCTGCCCTACGGCCGTCGCTCCCGACGATCCGGGGTCCTACTACTCGGTCGCCGCGCGCCTGGCGGCCGAGATCCCCGGCGCCTACCAGCCGGGCCAGTACCACAACCCCGAGAACCCCCTGGCCCACGAGCGCACCACCGGTCCCGAGATCTGGCAGCAGACGGCCGGACGCGTGACGCACGTTGTCGCCGGAATCGGCACCGGAGGCACGATCACCGGCATCTCCCGCGCCCTCAAACCCTTGAACCCCGCCATACAGATCATCGGCGCCGACCCGGAGGGATCCGTCTACTCGGGCGGCTCGGGTCGCCCCTACCTCGTCGAGGGCATCGGGGAGGACTTCTGGCCGACCACGTTCGACCCGACCGCCGTCGACCGGACGGTGATGGTCAGCGACCGAGACTCGTTCCTCACTGCTCGGCGGGTGACGAGGGAGGAAGGGATCTTGGTGGGCGGGTCGGCCGGGACAGCGGTGTGGGCTGCCCTCCACATCGGTGCGGAGCTCGGCCCGGAGCACGTGGTCGTGGTCCTCATCCCCGACTCCGGCCGGGGCTACCTGTCCAAGCTGTACAACGACGAGTGGATGGCCGACTTCGGGTTCCTGCGAGCCGGCGGCCAGACCGTGGCCGACGTCCTGACCCGCAAGACCGACCGCCTCCCGGCGCTGGTCCATGTCCATCCCGACGAGTCGGTCCGCACCGCCATCGAGATCCTCCGGGAGTACGAGGTGTCCCAGGCCCCGGTGGTCAAGGCGGAGCTCCCCCTGGCGTTGGCCGAGGTCGTGGGCGCGGTCAACGAGCGAGACCTCATGGAGCGGGTCTTCCGGGATCCGAGCGTGCTGGAGTCGCCGGTCGCCCGGGCCATGAACAACCCGCTGCCGACCATCGGCGCCGGCGAGCTGGTGGAGGACGCGGTCGAGCGCCTGGAGGAGGCGTCCGCCGTCCTTGTCGTCGACGCCGGCCACCCGGTCGGCATCCTCACCCGCTCGGATGTTCTCGCCTTCCTCGCCCAGCGCCCGGGACCGGGGCCCGGGTCGGGC
This sequence comes from Actinomycetota bacterium, assembly GCA_030862235.1. Classification (GTDB taxonomy): domain Bacteria; phylum Actinomycetota; class Acidimicrobiia; order Acidimicrobiales; family AC-14; genus JALZEC01. Next base: position 6,385 of record JALZEC010000445.1, read on the forward strand.
GCGGCATGACCGAGGTCCCCCAGGACGATGGCTTCGCCGGGCTCGCGTTCGACACCCGGGCCATCCACGTCGGCCAGCCGCCCGATCCGAGCACCGGCGCGGTGGTCACCCCCATCTTCCAGACCTCGACCTATGCCCAGGAGGCGGTAGGGCGGCACAAGGGGTACGAGTACTCCCGGACGGCCAATCCCACCCGGGTCGCCCTCGAAGCGTGTCTGGCCTCCCTCGAAGGGGCCCGGTTCGGTCTGGCCTTTGCCAGCGGCATGGCCGCTGAAGACGCCGTGCTCCGACGCCTGCGGACCGGCCAGCACGTCCTCATCCCCCACGACGCCTACGGCGGGACCTACCGGCTGGTCGCCCGGGTGCTGGAGGCGGATTTCACCGCCGTCGACCTATCGGACTTGGCGGCCGTCGAGGCGGCATGGAAGCCGGAGACTTCGCTCGTCTGGGTGGAGACCCCCACCAACCCGCTGCTGAGCATCGTCGACATCGCTGCGGTGGCCGCATTCGCCCGCCAGCGGGGCGCGCTCACCGTCGTCGACAACACCTTCGCCACCCCGTGGCTCCAGCGCCCGCTCGAGTTGGGAGCGGACGTCGTCGTCCACTCCGCCACCAAGTACCTCGGCGGACACTCCGACGTGCTCGGGGGCTTCGTGGCCTGCAACGACCCCGAGCTGGCCTCCTCCATCGGCTTCGTCCAGAACGCAGCCGGGGCGGTGCCCGGCCCGTTCGACTGCTTTCTCGTCCTGCGCGGCATCAAGACCCTCGGCGTGCGTATGGCGCGCCACTGTGACAACGCCAAGGCGGTGGTCGAGCTGCTCCGGGCCCACCCGGCGGTCCGCTCCATCCGCTACCCCGGCCTGCCCGAGCACCCGGGCCACGAGGTCGCCGCCCGCCAGATGCGGGACTTCGGGGCGATGGTCTCGTTCGTGGTCAGGGGCGGCGAGGACGCGGCCGTGGCCTTGGTGGCGAGCACGACGGTGTTCACCCTGGCCGAGTCGCTCGGCGGAGTGGAGTCGCTGATCGAGCACCCGGCCCGGATGACGCACGCGTCGGTCGTCGGCTCGCCCCTCGCCGTCGACCCGGGCCTCATCCGGATCTCGGTCGGGATCGAGGACCCGGCCGACCTCAGCGCCGATCTGGCCCAGGCCCTGGACCGCCTCGGCCCCTGAGCCGGCCTACGTCCGCGGGGCTGCTGCCTCCGCCGCCGCCGCTGCGGCCTCGTCCTCGGCCGGCAGCCATCGCTCGGCCCAGGCAGAGGCGGCCTGGACCACGTCGGCCAGCGCCTCCCCCTTGCGGGTGAGGTGATATTCGATGCGCACGGGGGTCTCAGGCAGGACCCGCCGCTCCACGATCCCCTCCGCCTCCAGCTCCTTCAGCCGCTCGGAGAGGAGCCGGTCGGACAGGCCGGGGATGGTGGTCCGGATCTGGCTGAACCGACTGTCACCACAGAGCAGGGCGCGAATGATCACGCCCGTCCATCTGCGACCGATGATCTCGATCGCCTGGTGATACCGGGGACAGAACGCGGTCAGACCCCCAGCCGGAACCTCGCCGCCGTCCACGCCCAACAGGGTACGGCCCTCAAGGGCTGGTGGGAATACTCAGAAGCCGTTAGTTGCTTACTATCAATAGTTGAGCGATCAACAAGGACGAGGGAGAACAGACATGGCACAGCTCACCAACCAGGCGGGAGCGCGGGCGCTTCCTGGTATCGAGGCCCCGGAAGCGGGCATCTACGAGATCGACCCGGCACACTCGGCCGTCGAGTTCGTCGCCCGCCATCTCATGCTGACCAAGGTGCGGGGTCGGTTCGGGAGGTTCGAAGGGACGATCAACGTTGCCGAGGAGCCGTTCCGCTCGTCGGTCGACGTGGTCATCGACGCCGCCAGCGTAGACACCGGCGACGAGAAGCGGGACGGACACCTGCGCAGTGGCGACTTCCTGAACGTCGAGGAGTACCCCACCCTCGAGTTCCACGGCACGCGCCTCGAGCCCGTGGGCGAGCGGTGGACGTTGGAAGGCGACCTGACCATCCGCGGTGTCACCCGTCCGGTGACCCTCGATGTCGATTACGAGGGTGCCGTCGTCGACCCCTTCGGGAACTCCCGCATCGGGTTCAGCGCCACCACTGAGATCGACCGGGAGGACTGGGGCCTTACGTGGAACGTCGCCCTGGAGACGGGTGGCGTCCTGGTCGGCAGGAAGATCGTCATCGATCTGACCGTCTCCGCCATCAAGAAGGCCTGACCTTCCCCCCACCGGCGGCTGAGGTCGGCTCCCCCACCGGCTCAGCCGCCGCTTCGCGTCATCCGCCGGCGAGGCCCTCAGCCGGCCCGACCCCCGCCTACCGTTACGCCGCCCGAGTGAACAGCTCGGCCAGGGCCCCCTCCAGCCGCGGGTGCCGGTGCCGGTATCCGCTGGCCAGGAGCCTGGCCGGCAGCACTCGCTGGCCCCCGAGGAGCATCTCCCGGACCAGCTCTCGGCCGAGCATGAGCTCCAGCGCCAGCGTGGGGGTGGGGATGACCGCCGGCCGTCCCAGCGCCCGTCCTAACGCCTTGGCGTACTCCTCGAACCGCACCGGGTAGGGCGCGGTCAGGTTCACCGGGCCTCGCACGTCGTCCCGCTGCAGCAGGTGGAGGATGCCTCCCACCTCGTCGTCGATGGACACCCAGCTCAGCCACTGCCGCCCCGAGCCGATGCGACCGCCGAGCCCGAGCTTGAACGGGAGCTTCAATCTGCCCAGCGAACCTCCCTTGGGGCTCTGGACGATCCCGCTCCGGATGTGCACGACTCGTATCCCCGCCTCTTCCGCCGGGCCCGTGGCTGCCTCCCACTGGCCGACTACCTCGGCCAGGAAGCCCGCCCCCGGACCGCTTTCCTCCGTCAACTCCTCGTCGCCCCGGTCCCCGTAGAACCCGACGGCCGACCCCGACACCATGACCCTGGGCGGCCGCTCCAGCCCGGCCAGCGTGCGCGACAGCAGCAAGGTCGCCTCCTTGCGGCTGTGCAGGATCTCGGCCTTGTACGACTCGGTCCACCGGTGGTCGCCCAGCCCGGCGCCGGCCAGGTGGACGACGGCGTCGTGCCCCTCGAGAGCGGGGGCGTCGGCCGTGCCCTCCTTGGGGTCCCACCCCGCCTCGCCCGGCCCCGGCAGGCGGCGGACCAGCCGGGTGACCTCGTGCCCCTCGGCCTTCAGCCGCTGGACGAGCTCACTCCCGATCAGGCCGGAGGAGCCGGAGACGAGGACCCTCACGCCCTCCCGCCCTTCAGGCGGCGGCGACCTGCCGGGACTTCTGGATCACGTGGTCGATGATCCCGTAGTCCTTCGCCTCCTGGGCGGTGAACCAGCGGTCACGGTCGAAGTCGAGCTCGATCTGCTCCACCTTCTGGCCGGTGTGCTCGGCGATCCGCTCGGCCATGATCCGCTTGGTGTACATGATCTGCTCGGCGTGGATGGCGATGTCGACCGCCGCTCCCTCCATCCGGGCCGAGGGTTGGTGCATCAGCACGCGAGAGTGGGGCAGCGCGTACCGCTTGCCCGGCGTCCCGGCGCAGAGAAGGAACTGGCCCATCGACGCCGCCATACCCAGGCAGATCGTCCCCACGTCGCAGGAGACGTACTGCATCGTGTCGTAGATGGCCATACCGGCCGAAACCGAGCCGCCGGGAGAGTTGATGTAGAGGTAGATGTCGCGGTCGGGATCCTCACTCTGCAGGAGGAGGAGCTTGGCGCAGATCAGGTTGGACGTGGCGTCGTCCACCTGGGAGCCCAGGAAGACGATCCGATCCTTGAGCAGGCGGTTGTAGACGTCGAGGCCAGGGTCGCCACCCGGCTGCATCTGCCCAGTGAGAGACGGCACTGTGAGGGACGGCACTGCCAGTTCGGGGGTCATGGGACCGAGGGTAGTGCGACCGGTCCCCAAGGAGAGCGGGCCCGGTCCGGCGCCGAGGGCGTTACTCCTCGCCGCGCAGGATGGCCAGCAGTCGCAGGAGCTCGACGTACAGCCAGACCAAGGTGACCAGAATGGCGAACCCCGCGAACCAGGAGTAGCGGGCGGGGATCCCCTGCCTGGCCCCCTGCTCGATGAAGTCGAAGTCGAGCACGAGGTTCAGAGAGGCCAGGCCGATGGCGACGAGGCCGACCACGATGCCCAACGGGCCCTCCCGCAGGCCGAGGCCGCCGTCGGTGAAGAAGCCGGCCACGAGGTTGACCACGATGAGGAGCAGGAAGGCGAGCGTGGCGCCGACCACCATCTTCGTGAACCGGGGAGTGACCCGGATCCTGCCGCTCCGGTAGAGCCCCAGCATCACGGCGGCGACCCCGGCCGTGCCCAGCACCGCCTGCACGACGATGCCCGGGTAGCGCGCGTTGAAGAACTGGCTGATGCCGCCGAGGAAGACGCCCTCCACCGCCGCATAGGCCACGATCAGGCCCGGGCTGGTGCTCTGCTTGAAGATGATCACCAGGGCGAGCACGAGCCCGACGAGCGCGGCGGGGAAGGCGAGGGCTCCCAGTCCCAGCGCCCAGGTGAGGGCGCCGGCCAC
>JALZEC010000456.1 GCA_030862235.1 Actinomycetota bacterium
GACCGCCGGGGTCAGCCGCCATGGATGCCCACCCCCACGCTCGTGACCCATAGCAACCCGAACAATTGGAGGGCACGGTCCTCAAAGACCAGCTCCTCGGGACAGCCGCCCCGTCCCGCGTCGAGCAGCTGGGCGTAGCGGAGGGTGAGGAGCACGAAAGGGATGATCGAGAGCTGGAAGAGAATGGCGTAGGGGGCGACCTCGCCTCGCTCGAAGGCCCAGAGGCAATAGGCGGCGACGGCTACCGACGCCGTCACCGACCGTACCCAGTGGAGGAAGCCGAGCGAGTACTCGCCGAGGGTGGCGCGATGGCGGGCGCGTCGGTCCCCCAGGTCGATGTGCTCGGCGCTGCGCTTGCCCGAGACAAGGAAGAGCGAGCCGAAGGACGTCACGAGGAGGAACCAGTGGGAGATCGGCACGGCGACGGCGATGCCGCCGGCGATGGCGCGCAGCACGAAGCCGGAGGCGACCACCACCAGGTCGACGATGGGCACGTTCCGGAGCCAGATGCTGTAGATGGGCTGGAGGATGACGTACACCGCCACCACCAAAGCGAGCTTCCAGCCGGCGAGCACCAGGGAGAGAGCCACGCTGATGATCAGGAGCGAGCCTCCCAGCACCTCGGCCAGACCGACGCCCACCGCACCGGTGGCGACGGGTCGTCGCCGCTTCGTCGGGTGGAGGCGGTCGGCGTCGACGTTGAGGGCGTCGTTCAGGAAGTACGTGCCGCTCGCGGCGAGGCAGAACACACCGAATGTCCCCGCCGCCACAGCCACTGCGCTCGGGTCGGTGAGGAGTCCCGCTGTCCCGGGCGCGGCGAAGACGAGCAGGTTCTTCACCCATTGGCGAGGGCGGGCGGTGGAGAACAGGCCTCGGAGGCGCAACGGCGGTGCCAGCTCGACGACCTCGAGGCGACCGGCCTCGCCCTGCTCAGGGCTGGCATCCGCGTCGTGAGGGAAGACGTCCAACGCAGGGTTGTCGGCGTTGCCGCTCATCACGGTGCCAGAACCCTAGTGGGTCGGCCGGCCGGGAGCCCTCGCCGCGTCACACCACCAACAACGAGTTGTGGACCCAGTGGCTCATCAGAAACCCCTGGAGCAGCGCCAGAGCGATGGTGACGGCCTGGTCGAGCGCGGGCCTATCCCGCGTGAACCGGGCGGCGACGATGTAGAGCGGGAAGATCACCAGGGCGTAGCGGACCATCGATCCCCCCGGGGCGCTGTACAGCAACGGCATCAGGATCGAGATGAGCGCGAAGAGGGCGTACGCCATCCCCAACATCCGCAGGGACACGAGGGTCAGGACGAGCATGCCGATCATGTACCAGCCGTTGAAGGACAGGACCGTGTCCCCACCGGTGACGGCTCCCCAGAGCGCCGAGAGCGGGTTCTGGAACTGGTGGCCCCAGCCGGTGAGCTGGATGCGGGCGAACGCCAAGGGGTTCCCCGTCAGGTCCCAGTTGAACAGCATGAAGGTGCCGACGCCCGCGGGCAGGAGGGCCAGCCACAAGACGTCGGGGTGCAACCGTCGAAGCGAGAAACCACGCTGTTCGAGGTACACCCACAGCAGCGGGACGACGACGAGGAATCCGGGGCCGCGAGTCAGGGCCAGGAGGAAGCCCAGGAGGCCGACCGCCCACCAACGGTCCGTACGGGCGAAGTAGAAGCACATGACGACCAGGGCCAGGTACAGCGACTCGGAGAGCATCGCTGAGAAGAGGAAGGCAGCCGGCGCCGCGAACAGGTACTTCACCGTCCTCCTCGCCGTTTCCACGTCGTCGTCGAGCGCCACCAGCCGGTGGAGGAACACGCAGGCGACGATGAAGGCGGCGTTGGAGACGATGAGGCCGCCGATGTAGGGGTTGCCGACCATCCATCCCACGCCGCGGGCGAGAAGCGGATAGAGCGGGAAGAAGGCGTAGTTGGCAAGTGCGCCTTCCAGGGGCTCGGGCCTGTAGCCGTACTTGGCGATGCTCAGGTACCAGGAGCTGTCCCATTGGCCCCAGAGGTCGAGGAAGGGGATGCTCGAGAACGACGGGCCGACTCCGAGCGGGCGGGGATGTGCGACGGGTCCGGGCATGAGCTCGCGTGAGACGAGCCCGATGGCGATGAGGACGACCCTGGTCACGAGGAACAGCACCAAGAGGTTGGTCCCATCCCGGTGCGCCGGCCGCTCCACGGGCTCCCGTTCAGGCCGACCCTCGTTCACCGTCCCTTTCGGCGCGGGCGGCTCCGGGAGGTAGCGGGCCTTGAGCTCGGCGATCCGGGCTCCGAGGCGATCCAGGTCGGTGTCCCCTATCTGCTCGCCGGACCGGGGGGCGCGCTTCATGACTCCTTCAGCGTGCTGCACGGTCACCTCGGCGTCGACCCCTGGTCTCTCGGGACGACCCACTAGGGTGACGACGTGGGGCGCCCCCACTTCCGCCGGCTCCATCGCACCCTCCGCGCGGTGACCAGTCGGCGTGTTCGGTGGCTCCTAGCCGTGGGGCTGGCTGCGTTGGTCGTGCGCGTGCTCTACGTGGTGATCGTGCTTCGGGACTACGCCCCGGTCAGCGACGCGCTGCATTACCACTCGCTGGCCGCCGCCATCGGGGACGGCGGGGGGTTTGTACACGAGTTCCCGTTCGGCTATCCCCATCCGACCGCGTTCAGGCCGCCGCTGTACCCGCTGTTGCTCGGAGGGCTCTACGCGCTCACAGGTCCGAAGCTGGG
>JALZEC010000466.1 GCA_030862235.1 Actinomycetota bacterium
GGCCAGCACTACCCGCAGATTTCGCAAGCTCCCAACGGCCGGATCGACGTGGCCTGGTACGACTGGCGGGACGACCCCTTCCCGCCGCCGACACCGCCCACCAGCGGTTCGCCTCCCACCTCTGCCCTTCTGGGTCTCTTCAGCAACCGCGGAAAGGTCGCCTCCGTCTACATGACGAGCTCGCAAGACGACGGCAGGTCTTGGACGAGGAATATCCGAGTGAACGACGTCCCCATCGACCGCACCATCGGCTCTTGGATCAACAACAAGGACGTCATGGCACCCGTCGCCATCTCTTCAGGTAACCGCGGGCCGATCATCGCGTGGTCGGATACCCGCAACGGAAACGGGCTCAACGACACGCAGGACATCTTCACCAGCACGGTGACCTTTGGGGACCCAGCTGACCGGCAGGTCACGCCCCTCCAGGCAGGGATAGCAGGAGGCCTCTTGGGCTTAGGAGTGGCGATCTGCTTGGCGTTGCTTCTCAACCGGCGCCAGAATCGCTCGGCGCCACCCCCAGGAAGGCCGCTCACCCGCGAGCCCGAGCCGGTCAGCTAGGCCCGAACGGCCGGCGCTGGACTCTGACGCCGGCGGACGATCCCGCTTAGGTCCACCGCTGTTCAGTACGCGTGAGCGAAGTCGGTCCAGTTCGTCCATCGCTTCGGGTCGACATCCTCATTCGGTTGCCCCACAGCAACGCCTCCGTCAAATCGCGGCTCCGGCGCGCCTGCACTCCCGGCCAACCGATGGTGAATCAGGGAGAGGACCTCCATTGCGTTCGGCACGGCGTTCGCGAGCACGGAGGGGAGAGCCATGATGACGTTCCGCTCGCGATCCACAACCTCGCACGCCCGGCGCGTCGGCTGGCCCTCGAAGTCCTGCTTGTAGCCGGCGAACACCGTCGCTTCCACGGGCGTGTCGTCGCGAGAGAGGGATGGAACGAGGCGGACAAGTGCCTCGATGGCCGACGCCACTAGGGGGGCTTCGACGTCGGCGACGGCATCGTCGGGCGCCTCGACGTAGCGTGGCGGGGCCGCGATAGCCGGGGTCACGTACCAGGTGACGACTTGGTCCTGGGAGGCGAAGTGGCCCGGCGAGGGGTGGCCGACAATCATGAGCTGGGGCGACACGAGGGTGCCGATCTCGGGCAGAACGACTCTGGGTCCCCTCAGGCAGATCATGTGGAGCTTCGTGTAGGCGATGCGGTCGAGCACGTCCTCGTCGATCCCGAACGCTGTGCGCAGCAGACGTGTGGTTCCGCAGCCGGCGGCGACAACGACGGCGCGTGGTTCGAGCGAGATCGTCTCGCCCGACGGATGCGTCCGGACCCGTATCGTGTCGCTGGCCTCGATGACTTCGCCCCGAAGGAGGAGGCGCTCGAGACCCGCCGAAAGGGCCGACAGCAAACCTCGCTTGTCCACGTTGAAGCCGTGAACTCGATAGACCGGTGCGATTGGGTCGAATCCGGGAGGAAGGCTGGAGGAGTCAGTGATTTCCGGACGGTACTGGTTCGCCCCCCACGCAGGGGTGAGTTGGGCGACCACTTGATCGGGGAGAAGAAGGAAGGATCGATCCTCTCCATAGACGGCAACGCCGAGGTGGCGGAGGTAGGGGAGTGTGAACTCGTGCAGCTCCGCCTGCAGTGCGCCGGTCACCAGGCCGGTGCCGCTGTTCAGCAGGCCGTGCGAATGGAGCGTCTGACCACCGCCGAGATCGGCCTTGGTGACCAGCACGCACGTATATCCGGCCGACGTCAGCTCGCGTAGGAGGACAAGCCCCTGAAGGCCTCCCCCGACAACGGCGACGTCCACAGCGACCACGAGCGCGAACCGTATCCGCCGCACCAGTCGTCCCCACTGGATGCGGTCCTGCCCGATCCCAGGTCCGGTCCCTTGCCACGGGACAGAAGCGCTTGCATAGGGAACGAGCTCGCGCCGGTACTGACGGTGGGTTCGTTCCACGGCCTCGGCGGCGGCGGCGCGAGTCCGTTCCAGCTCGGCCCGGGTGACCTCGAGAGCCTGCTCGAGCTCGAGGATCCGCCGCACGCCCTCGAGGTTCACCCCCGCCGCGGTGAGGTCGCCGTCCGTCGTCGTCGCACCCCTCGCGGACGACTGTTGCTGTACAGCCGGCTTGCGCCGTCAAGGGGGTTCGATCCACGGCGAGGACGGGTAGGTATCCGCTGGACGCCGGAAAAGGAGGACCGATGAGCGAGACTCAGCCGTCTCCGCCGCCCAAACCCGAAGAACTGACTCCTGAGGAGCTTGCGCGATCCTCCGGCGAGTCGCAGTCGACGCAACCGAAACAGGTGAATGCGGAGCACCTCCACGAACTCGCCGGCGAGGGCGAGGGCATCCGCTCCAACTCGCCGGACCAGATGTCTGTGTTCGACAGTACTGGCCGAGAGTCGGTCGTCGTCGTCGGGACCGACGAAAGCGGACGCCGCAAGCAGGGCACCGGAGGGAGCGCAGCCGAAGCGGGCCAGGACGCAGGCAGCTCGAAGGAGCCGATCGGCGAGGGCTTTTACCCGCCTCCGGAATAACACTTCGCCCCGAGAATCCCTTAGCTAAAACGGAGGAGCAGCCGCAGGGCTGCTCCTCCGTTGGCGCGTATGCCTTCCCAGCGCGAGGACGAGACGGCACGGCCGGCTGACGTCGAGTAGCCGACACCTCTACCCTGGCGGGGAGGGCGCGGAGGACGGAACGCCTCGACGGGGAAGGGTGGGGCGGCGTGTCACCACTCGAGGCGCTGCTGATCCTGGCCGCCGGGCTCGCTGCTGGGACGATCAACACGATCGTCGGTTCGGGCTCGCTCATCACCTTCCCGACCCTGCTTGCCGTCGGCTACGAGGCGGTGTTGGCCAACGTGACGAACACGGTGGGGCTGGTCCCCGGTTCGATCAGCGGAGCGATCGGCTACCGGCGGGAGTTGGTGGGCCAAAGGATCCGGGTCCGAAGGCTGGCGCTGGCCTCGGCCAGCGGCGGTTTGAGCGGTGGGCTCCTGCTTCTCGTCCTCCCCGGGTCGATCTTTCGCGACGTGGTTCCCGCCCTCATCCTGCTCGCCTGTGTGCTCGTGGCCGTGCAACCACGGGTGGCCAGGCGGGTGGCGGCTCGAGCCGCCGTGCGG
>JALZEC010000006.1 GCA_030862235.1 Actinomycetota bacterium
CCCTGGATCTCGGTGACGGAGGTCACGATGCGGCGCCCGTCGGGCATCCGATCGAGGTGCATGATCAGGTTCAGGGCGGCATTGATCTGCTCGCGGATCGCTCGGACGGGAAGGTCGTATCCCGCCATCAGAACCATGGTCTCCAGGCGGCTGAGGGCGTCCCGGGGACCGTTGCTGTGCACCGTAGTCATTGAGCCTTCGTGGCCGGTGTTCATGGCCGAGAGCATGTCGAGGGCCTCGGCCCCCCGGACCTCACCGACGATGATGCGGTCGGGACGCATACGGAGGGCGTTGCGCACGAGGTCACGGATCTTGACCTCACCCGCTCCTTCCGCGTTCGGTGGTCGAGCCTCCAAGTTCACGACATGCGGCTGCTGGAGTTGGAGTTCCGCCGCGTCCTCGATGGTGATGATGCGCTCGCCCTCGGGGATGAACGACGAGAGCACGTTGAGGTTGGTGGTCTTACCGGTACCGGTTCCCCCCGAGACCAGGATGTTGAGCTTGCCCCGGACGCAGGCCTCCATGACCACCGACAGGTCGAGGGTGAAGGTCCCGAAGTTGATCAGGTCCTTGACCGTGTAGGGGTCGGCGGCAAACTTCCGGATGGTCAACACGGGACCGTGGATCGCCAGCGGCGGGACGATGGCGTTGACACGGGAGCCGTCCGGGAGACGGGCGTCAACCATGGGGGACGACTCGTCGATCCGGCGGCCGACCCCGGCCACGATCTTCTCGATCACGTGCCGGTACTGGCGGTCGTCGCTGAACACGGCGCCGGTGTGGTGCAGCTTGCCGTCGCGCTCCACCCAGATGTCGTCGTACGCGTTGCACATGACCTCGGTGATGGACGGGTCTTGGAGCAGCGGGTCGAGAGGCCCGTAGCCGAGGGTGTCGGCGATCATCTCCTGGACGAAGGCCCGCCTCTCCCGCGGAGAGACACGCACATCCTCCCGCTGGATGATGCGGTCGAGGGCGGCCTTGACCTCCACGGCCAGGGTGTCCCCCGACATCCCGCTGACCTTGGGGCCCAGCTCGTCGAGCACGAGCTCCCGTACCTTCATCTTGGACGCCTGCCATGTCGCCGACGACCGCTTGGCCTTCGCGTCCTGCTGCTGGACGGGACGCCGGCGGGCCGAATCACCCAGCCGGGCCTTGGCGGCGGCTGCTTGATCCTGCTCCTCGAGCGCAGCCAGCTTGTCTGAAAGTTTCACGATTCCCCCTCGTTGGTTATGACGCAGCGCGCAGATTCGGGCGGAACATGCGGGTGATCCAGCCGGGCTTCCTCACCGACTCGAGTTGGGCCACCTTGAGCGGGCTGCCGTCGGGCAGCAGCTCCGACATCCCCGCCGCCATCCGGCGACTGACCTCGGCGCCGGGAGTGAAAGCCAGGATCGGGGTGCCCACGTTGACCGACTTGCTGACCTCTCGGGCGTACGGCAGCACGGAGTTGAAGCCCTGCGGGAACAGCTTCTCTATCTGATCGACCTCGATGCCGACGTCTCGCTCAGCCTTGTTGAGGATGAGCTTGACGTTGTCGGATGGGATCTTCAGCTTGTCCAGGGTGTTAAGGAAGACACCCATGTTGCGCACGCTCGGTAGGTCCAGTGTGGCCATGACGTACAGCTGGTTGGAGAGGTCGAAGGCGGCGAGCACGATCTCGGTGAGCGCGGCGGGCGTGTCGACGACGACGTAGTCGTATCGGGCCCTGGCCGCCTCGATGATCCGAGTGACGTCTGTCGGGTGGATCCGGTCGGCGTCGGACGGGTCCTTCGGCGCAGCCAGCACGTGGACACCACTGTCGTGGGTGACAACGAACTCCTCGAAGTGTGCGTGCAGGCTCGAATCGTCTGCCTCCTCCCGAGCCAGCGCGTCCGAGATTGTGAAGCGTGGGCGCAGGCGGAGGGCGGTCGACACCTCACCGAATTGGAGGTCGAGGTCGATGATGCACGTCCTCTTGCCTGTGTGCTGGTGCAGGAAGTAGGCCAGGTTGGTGGCGTAGAAGGTCTTCCCGCAGCCGCCGGTGGCCGAGGCCACCGTGAAGACGGTGGCCGTCGGCGCCGCCGCCTGGGCGACGGCCGCCGCCGCACCTTCGGTGGCGTGGGGGCGGCTGACCGCGATCGCCCGCTCCAGCGCCGAGTGCAGTATGCGGTCGGTCACGGGCAGCTGGAGAAGGTCCATCGCGCCCGCCCGGATGATGTCCCGGAGCTGGGCTTCGGGACGATTGGAGAAGGCGAGGACCAGGCTCATGGCCGGTATCTCGTCGTGGATGAGCTGGAGCCGGGAGAGCCCCGCTTTGGAGCTGAGGCTCGGACCGGCGATGATCACGTCGAAGGGACCTTCGCCGTTGAGAACCTCCTCGATGGCGGAGACGCGCTCCCACGGCACGACCTCGGGACGGGGACGCAGATCGTGAGCCACGTTCCGCACCTGGTCCGCCAAGTGGGTCTCCTTGTCGAGAACAAGGATCTTGGGGTTTCGCACGAGGTGCTCCTTACAGCGCCCGGAGGGCGTCGGTGTTGGTCGCACCCGGAGTGCCGTCAACGGCCGGCTGCTCCTGGGCGACAAGGGAGAAGTAGAGCTGCTCGAACGTTGTCAGGTAGACGAGCCGCTCCGCCTCCGCGGGGGTGACGGCGACCAGGTAGACGAGACCGGTCCCGCCGGGCTGGCCCTGAGCAGCAGCCAGGGTCGTGCCGTTCACGTTCAGGACCTCGGTGTTCTGCATGATGAGCTTGACCGACGGTGCGCCCTTGGCCTCGACCGCGGACTTCACCACGCCGTAGATGTTGATGTGGTCTCCGGCACCGGCGAACCCGGCGACGCCGGGGACGTTGGCCAGCTGCAGAGCCAGGGCCGTCTTGCCCTCGGGGATCTTCAGCGTTCCGATACGGGTCTGCGCCTGCTGGAACTGCTCGCTGGTCAGGATCTGGCCCTCGGCCACGCCCAGGTTCGCCGTGCGGCCGACGAGCTGCGAGGGGTCGGTAAGGGCGGTAGCCGGCTTCGCCGACTCCACCACTGTCTTGGACTTCACCATGCCGCCATTCACGGCGTTGGCTCCGCTCGTGCCGGCGGGAATCGGCTTGGCTGCCACCAGGACGGTGGCTTTGCCCGAGCCGGCAGCCGGGGAAGCGTCATCGTCGCCGCCCCGGGCCACAAGGTACGTGGCCGCCGCGCCGACGATGAACACGGTGAGGCCGAGGGTGACGATGAGGTTGGACCGCTTAGCCATTGGATCTCCGCATCTCGAGGTTCCGGTCAGTCAGGGCAGCCGCGTCAGTGGTGCCCGGGAAGTATTTCGGCGTGCGGGGATGCCGGCTGAAGGGCGAATTGACCTAAAGCTTCTGGAGTTTCGCTCCGATAGAGCCCCTGACCTCGACTGCCGACCGTGGGGAGCAATGTCGTGAGTAGTGAGTCCCATCCGTCGCCCTTCGGGCGAGGACTTCAGAGGCGCCTGCGCATGAGCGAGTCGGGCGCAGCGGCCGTCGAGTTCGCACTCGTGGCCATACCTCTCTTCTTCATCCTTTACGCGCTCATCGCCTTCGGCATGATGCTGGCCCTCAAGCAAAGCGTGACCAGCGCGACCGCCGAGGGCGCCCGGGCGGTGGTCGGCGTCGTCGACGATCCTGCCACCACCGGCGTGGACGAGCGGGTGCTCAAGGCGCAGACAACGGTGGCCAACCGTCTCAGCTGGCTGGGCGCCAAGTACCAGCCGGGCGATCTGACGGTGAGCTGGTACAACTCGTCGTCTGGAGCATGTGACACCCCGGCCGGTGGCACACCTCCCAGCCCTCCGACGATCTGCGTGAAGATCGCCTACCCGTACAACACCCGCCCGCTGATTCCCACGGCGCCCGGGCTGGGCCTCATTACACCCTCGACCCTCGGGTCCGAGGCACGCGTGCAGGTAGGGAGCTGACATGAACTGGATCTGGAACCGGCTGCGTCGCCGCGACGAGCGGGGGGCCGTGCTCTTCCTGGCCGTCGCCGGCGTCATCCTCTCCACCATTGCCGCCGCCCTCGCCGTGGACCTCGGCCGGCTCGCAGCTGAGAAGCGGACAGACCAGAAGGTGGCCGACCTTGCCGCCCTCGATGGCGTCCGGGGACTCCCCGACGACCTGGCCGTAGCCGCGGCGGTGGACGGGAGCCTGTCGCGCAACAGCTTTCCCTTCTCGGACGCCGGCTTCGACCGTGTAGTCGAGATCGGTTACATCGACGGTGCCAACGGCTTCGTCGTGAGCAACACCCGGAAGGAGGCCGTCCGAGTCACGGTCGTCTCTCCTCACAAGAACACCTTCCTGCCCGGCGAGCGGACGGTCTCGGCTGCCGCCGTCGCCACCGCCGACGGTCGGGCGCAGCTGTGGATCGGATCCAACGCCGCCAATTTCGACTCGAGCAGCATCCCGGTGCTCAACCCGGTCCTGACCCAGTTCCTCGGTCTGAACCCGGCGACAACCCTTTCCCTCGTCGGCTACCAGGGTTTGGCCAACGGGTCGGTCTCGCTCCGCGAGATCGCGGCGGCGGACGCCTCCCTCGGCACTCCGGACCAGCTCCTGAACTCAACCGTGAACGTCAAGAAACTCGCCCTGGCCACCGTTCAGGCTCTGAACAACCGGCCGGGATCGGACACGGCCGCCGTCGCCGCCCGCACCGCCCTGGGCAGCTTCGCCTCGAACATTGACACCGCCATGACGGTGAGGCTCCTCGACCTCCTCGCCGTCCAGCAGCCGGCCAGTGACGCTGTGCTGGACTCCCAGATCAACGTGTTCGACCTCATCGTGGGCGCCGGCCAGGCGTCCACCGCGGCCAAGATCGCCAGCGGCCAGAACTTCATCAGCGTTCCCGGCCTGACCGTGGGCATACCTAACCTCGCCTCGAGCACGCTCAAGCTGTGGGTGATTGAGGCGCCGAGGATCTCCGTCCTCGGCCCTGCCTCCTGCAACCCGGCCCTCACCGGGCCGTGCGTCACCAACGTGCAGACGGCGCAGGTCCAGGTGGAGCTGAACACCCGGATCTCAGTGGGTGCCGGTTGCCCAGGAAGTCTGCTGTGCGTGGCCGACCTGCAACTCCCGTTCGTGATATCGGCGGCGAAGGGAACGGCGTCGCTGACCGCAGTCCGCTGCGGGGCGGCGGCCGGGCTGAGCGAGGCCGACGTCCGCATCGACACCGCCGGTGCCGACGTCAGGGCCAGCGGCAGCGCCCGCCTGGGCATCGCCCCGGCCGTCCCGCTTGCGCTCGGCCCCATGCCGGTCGTGGCCGGACAGGAGTTCAAGACGTTCAGCGGGCCTCCGTTCCCAACCGCCGTCCAGTCCGCCTCGGCTCAGGGCCTGGTGCTCAAGAACCTGATCAGCGCAGTTCCCGTTCTCGGCCCGGTCCTCGGAGTGGTCAACCCGGTCCTCGACGACATCGACGCCAGGATCCTGGCTCCCCTGTTCAAGGGCCTGGGGCTCTCCTTCGCCGGTGCCGACGTGAAGACGCTCCAGATCCTCTGCGGCACGCCGACGCTCGTCGGCTGAGCGACGACAGCTGACAGCCGCCCGGTCCTGGCCGGGCGGCCTGTTGCTATATGATCCGAACATGTAGGTGACGGGAGTCCCTATTGCGACAGGCGGGTCCTCCGGCTACAGCTTGAACCAAGGTGCGCTGCAACTCCACTGGTTCGCCGTCGCAATGAGCCGCTGCAAGTTCGTCTGGGCCCATGCCCTGAACAGCTCAATGGCCGCCGAGGACGACCTGGGGCTCTTCGATTGGAGCCCGTGCGCTGATGTCGCCCGGGTCGTGCGCTATGACGCCCGGGGGCATGGCGCCTGTCCCGCCGTCCAGTACGAGGACCGGGCCTACCGCTGGTCAGCCCTGGTGGACGACATGCTCTGGGCCGTCCCCGAAGGGCCGATCGTGGCCGGGGGCGCCTCGATGGGGGCCGTCACCGCGCTGTACGCGGCAGCTCGGGCACCCCGCCGGGTACAGGCTCTCGTCCTGGCTACGCCGCCTGCCGCCTGGGAGGCCCGGGCCCCCCAGAGCGAGTTCTACCGGTCGGGGGCGCAGCTGGTCGAAGCACGAGGGGTCCCGGAGCTGGTCAGCGCCCTGCGTGCCCGGCCGCAGCCGCGGATCTTTGCCGAGGAGCTGCCCGAGGCCCGGGAAGTCTCGCTCCGGCACCTCGAGAAAATGGACGAGCGAGTGCTTCCGGCCATCCTTCGAGGAGCCGCTGGGTCCGACCTACCAAGCAGGGACGAAGTACGGGCGATCGTGGTGCCGACGCTCATCCTGGCCTGGGAGGGCGACCCGACCCATCCGGTCTCGACCGCCGAGGCCCTGCACGAGCTCATCGTGCTCAGCGAACTCCACGTGGCCCAGGATCTGGCGGGGATCCGAGCGTGGCCGTACATCGTCAGGGACTTCCTTGACGGCCTCTGCACATGGGAGTGATTCAGGTTGAGATCGGCGCAGATCGAAGGAACGAGTTCATGTCCTCGCGCCGGTAGAGATTGTGCATGGTCGGGTGCTGCGGGGCTTTGCCGACGACCAGCCCTTCGGGCGTCTTTCCCCAGAACCCCTCGTAGACCTGCTTGGGACGGTGTGGATCCTTGATGTAGTGCGGCACTCGGGAGACCTCGAGGCCCGATTGCTCCCATGACGGCTCGTCAAGGAACACGACGACGTGCGGACGGCAGAGGTCCATGGCCCTCTTCAACCGGCCTGGCTCGTCGTTGGCGTGCACGATCATGGTGACGGCGAGGGCGTCTGGCGTGCTCCACGTCGGTTGCTGGAGGCGGACGAGCTGGAGGCTCCACGTCCTGACCTCGGCCCAGAACCCGAGCGGGTCCGGGTAGAAGAAGTTCTCGTGGGCCTCTCCCAGTGTGAGCGGCCGCTCCTTCCACGGAACCAGAGTGTCCTGCCAGGAGGGGGGCTTGGTCGTGACCAGAAGTAGCCAGGCGTTCACCGCCCCGGGCGAGTAGTCCGGCCACGCTCCGACCCTTTCCAGCAGGGTCTTTCGATCGCGCTTCTTCTGACTTCGAGCCGCTTGGAGCCGTTCGTCGGCGCGTAACGAGAAGAGCGGGAGGTCAGGCGTGATGCTCTCGATGATACGGTCAGAACGGATGCTCGTGGTGGGGCTCACCGGAGGCATCGGGTCGGGCAAGTCGACGGTATCGGCCATGCTCGCCGACCGGGGCGCAGTCGTGATCGACACCGATGTGATCGCCCGGGAAGTGGTGGCGCCAGGCACCCCCGGCTACACCGCAGTGGTTGACAGGTTCGGCCCCTCGGTGGTGCGTCCCGGCGGCGAGCTCGACCGCTCGGCCCTCGCCCGCCACGTGTTCTCCGATGAGCAGGCACTGGCCGACCTGAACGCCATCGTCCACCCAGCGGTGCGGGCCTCGGTCGGGGAACGGTTGGCGCGGCTGCAGGAGACCGACCACCTGGTGGTGCTGGTCGTGCCGCTGCTGGTGGAGGTGGGCGTGGGGGCGTACGACGTGAGCGGCGTGCTCGTCGTCGACTGCGCTGAGGAAGTGGCCGTCGCCCGGCTGGTCGGCGCCCGGGGCATGGACGAGGCCGACGCTCGGCGGCGTCTGGCCACGCAGGCGAGCCGGTCCGAACGGCTTGCCGCCGCGGACTTCGTCGTGGAGAACGACGGGTCGCTGGAACAGCTCGAGGCCGAGGTGGGGCGAGCGTGGGAATGGATGAGGGGGTTGCGCGACGGGCCGCCCCGAGCACAGTCCTGTTCCTGACGCAAGAGCGGCGGAGGGCCGACGGAATGTGTCGTAGGGACGCCGTACCATCACTGGGTGCAGCCGTTCCAGGTCGTGAGCGACTTCGCCCCAGCGGGCGACCAGCCCAAGGCGGTCGAGGCCCTGGCCGAGGGCGTCCAACGGGGTGACCGGTTCCAGACCCTCCTTGGCATCACGGGGAGTGGCAAGAGCGCCACCATCGCCTGGACTATCGAGCGGGTTCAGAAGCCCACCCTGATCATCGCCCCCAACAAGTCCCTCGCCGCCCAGCTGGCTAACGAGTTCCGGGAGTTCTTCCCCCACAACCGGGTGGAGTACTTCGTCTCCTACTACGACTACTACCAGCCCGAGGCATACATCCCGTCGAGCGACACCTACATCGAGAAGGACGCCACGATCAACGACGAGATCGACCGGCTCCGCCACTCGGCCACCGCCGCCCTGCTCGCCCGGCGGGACGTCATCGTGGTGGCTTCGGTGTCCTGTATCTACGGATTGGGTTCCCCTGAGGAGTACGCCACCCAGGTCCTCATGCTCCGTAAGGGCGAGGAGCGCGACCAGCGGGCCATCCTCCGGCAGCTGGTCGAGATGCAATACGAGCGCAACGACCTCAACTTCATCCGGGGCAAGTTCCGGGTGCGGGGAGACACGATCGAGATCTTCCCCGCCTACGAGGAGGTGGGCATCCGCATCCAGCTCTTCGGCGACGAGGTGGAGCGCATCAGCCAGGTCGACCCGCTCACCGGGGAACACATGGGCGACCTCGAACGCCTCGAGATCTACCCGGCGTCGCACTACGTGGCCGGCCAGGAGCGGATGAAACGGGCCATGCACTCGATCGAGGAGGAGCTGGTCGAGCGGCTGGCCTGGTTCGAGAAGGAAGGCAAGCTGCTCGAGGCGCAGCGGCTGCGAATGCGCACCGAGTACGACCTGGAGATGATGCGGGAGGTCGGGTTCTGCAGCGGGATCGAGAACTACTCCCGCCATATCGACGGGCGGTCGCCCGGCGAGGCGCCCAACACGCTCCTCGACTTCTTCCCGAAGGACTTCCTGATGGTCCTTGACGAGTCCCATGTCACCGTGCCCCAGCTGCACGGGCAGTACGAAGGTGACCGGTCTCGGAAGGAGACCCTCGTCGATCACGGCTTCCGATTGCCCTCCGCCGCCGACAACCGGCCGCTGCGCTTCGACGAGTGGTACCAGCGGGTCAACCAGTGCATCTTCCTGTCCGCCACCCCATCCGACTACGAGATCGGCCAGTCGACACAGGTCGTGGAGCAGATAGTGCGGCCCACTGGCCTGGTCGACCCCGAGGTGATCGTGAAGCCGACCAAGGGCCAGATCGACGACCTCATGGAGCAGATCAGCCTGCGGGTCGAGAAGGGCGACCGGATACTCGTCACAACCCTCACCAAGAAGATGGCCGAGGACCTCACCGACTACCTGCTCGAGCTGGGTGTGCGGGTGCGGTACCTGCACAGTGAGGTCGACACCATCCAGCGCATCGAGATCCTGCGCGACCTGCGGCTGGGCGAGTTCGACGTTCTGGTCGGGATCAACCTCCTCCGCGAGGGGCTCGACCTGCCCGAGGTGTCGCTGGTGGCAATCCTCGACGCCGACAAGGAGGGGTTCCTCCGAAGCGAGACGTCCCTCATCCAGACCATCGGCCGGGCAGCCCGAAACATCGACGGGCAGGTCGTGATGTACGCCGACAAGGTGACCGACTCGATGCAGCGCGCCATCTCAGAGACAAACCGCCGCCGCGGCGTCCAGCAGGCGTACAACGCCGAGCACGGCATCGACCCGAAGACCATCATCAAGGCTGTGACCGACATCCTCGCCACCCTGCGGCCCGAGGGCGATGGCGAGGCGCCGCGTCCCGGCAAAGACCGTCGCTCCCGG
This sequence comes from Actinomycetota bacterium, assembly GCA_030862235.1. Classification (GTDB taxonomy): domain Bacteria; phylum Actinomycetota; class Acidimicrobiia; order Acidimicrobiales; family AC-14; genus JALZEC01. Next base: position 9,624 of record JALZEC010000006.1, read on the forward strand.
CGGCGGGACAAGATTCGGTCCGACTTCGCCGAGCTGCCGCGAGACGAGCTCGACCGCCTCATCCGCACCCTCGAGGAGGAGATGCACGAGGCGGCCGCCGACCTGCGGTTCGAGTACGCCGCTCGCCTGCGTGACGAGATCCACGACCTCAAGCGGGAGCTGCGCGAGGTCAACAAGTAGGCCCGCCGGCAGGAGCCGCTCAGGGCGGGGGGGCTGGGAGCCGATACCTTCAAGGTGAGCCGTCTCGACGTGGGCCAGCCGGGCGCGCCCCATCTCGTCGGCGCTGGCGGTGGGGGCTGGGCCCGACGTCTGTGGCATGTACCGCTCTGGGCGCATATCGCTGCGCTGGCAGTGATACTTGTGGCCCTCCTGGCCGTCGTGGGCTCGTCGTCCTCCTTCTCGGCGGATGAAGGTGCGGCCATCGCCCAGGCCCGTTCGCTGGCGGACGGGGAGGGGTGGATCGTCGAGCATCCAGTGCCGGAGGCCGATCCAGCGGGGGCCAACTATCCGCTCGAGTTCTCCGAGCGGGGGCCGCGAGGCTTCGCCCCCTTCGGCAAACATCCCCTCTATGCCCTGCTCCTGGCCGGCGTGGACCGGATCGCGGGCGTCGCCGGCATGGTGCTCCTCTCGCTGGCGGGCACCGTGGCTGCGGCCGGCCTGGCCGCTGGCATCGCCCGCCGAATCGACCCCGCCCTCGCCCGTCCGGCGGTCTGGACCGTTGGCTTGGCCAGCCCCCTCCTCTTCGACGGCTACCTCGTCATCGCTCACACCCTGGGGGCGGCACTCGCCGCGGCGGCGATGCTGGCCACTGTCGTGGCCATCGAGCGGCGCCGGGCGGCCGTCGCGTTGAGTGTCCTGCCGCTCGTGGCCGGCGCCGTGCTCCTCCGCCGAGAAGCGATCCTTCTGGCCCTCGCCTTGGGCCTGGTTGCTGCCGTCCTGGCCGTGCGCCGCCCCGGGGCACGCCGACCGGCGGGCGTGATCGCGCTGGGCGCTCCTGCTGTGGCTGCCGCCGCTCAGGTCCTCGAGCAGATGTGGACCCGACACCTACTAGGCGGGAGCCTTGCCTGGTCGGGCTTGGGGACGTCTGGCACCGGCTCGAGCGGGCTGATCGAAGGGAGACTGCACGCATTCTTCCTGACCTGGCTGACCCCGGGCTATGGAGCCCGATCTTTGGCCCCTCTCGCCCTGCTGGTGATGCTCGGCGCGGTGGCGGTCGCCGCCTTAGCCCTCCGCCGCCTTCCGGATCCCCACGCCGCCGTGAATCGGTGGGCGGCGGTGGCGGCCGGGGCTGCAGTGGTGGCCGTACTGACCGGACCGACGACGGTCGTTCCCGGGTTTCTCGTCGCCTTCCCCCTGGCCGCCGGCGGGTTCCTCCTCATCCGCCGGGAGACCCTCCGGACGGCAACGGCCCAGGTCGGTCTCGGGGTGTTCGCCCTCTTCGCCCTTGGCGTGATCGGTACTCAGTACACGAAGGGAGGAGCGGGCGAGTGGGGCGGGCGGTACTTCGCCATCGGGATCCCGTTCCTGGCGCCCGTGCTGCTGCTGGCGCTGCACGACGCGGGTTCCCGGCTCGGCCGCCAGGTCCGGCAGCGGGCGGTGGCGTCGCTGGCCGTCTGCTCGCTGGTGCTGGCGACCATGGGTGTGGCCGCGTTGCGGCACAACCACAGCGGGACGGCGGAGCTGGTCGGGATGTTCGAGAAGGCCGGCCAGGCCGTCGGAACGGAAGGCGGGGACCGCCCGGTGCTCGTGTCGACACAGGGGTCGGCACCGCGGTTCGCCTGGCCGGTGTCCGACCGCCAGCGCTGGCTCTTGTCCGATCCCGCGGGCATCCCCGACCTGTTCGGCCGCCTGCGGGTGGCGGGCGTCACCCGCATCGGGTTCGTCACCCGCGACCTCTCCCGCGACGGACCCCTCCTCGCGCCCTCGGCGACGATCCTCTCCACCGACGAGACTGCAAGCGACCGGGGCTGGCACGTCCTCGTGCTGCAGCTCCCGTGAAGGGAGCGCCCCCGGCCCGGACCCAGCTGGGCAAGGTGGGCCAGGCGGGCGAGGTGGGCCAGGCGGGCGAGGTGGGCCAGGTGGGCGAGGCACCGGTCGGAGTCGGGTCACCGTCGCTGCTCACCCGAGCATGGTTCCAGCCCCTGCGGGTTCACGCCGCCGTCCTGCTCATTGTGCTCTTCGCCCTTTTGCCCCTCATGTCACCCGGGGGCTCGTTCTCGTCGGACGAAGGGGCGTACGCGCTGCAGGTCGAGGCGCTCGACGACGGTTCGTGGAAGTACGACTACAAGGCGGCGCCCTATGACCCCGAGGGCCGGTACTTCCCCATCTACCTGAGCACCCAGTCGGACTCGGGCTACTTCCCTTACGTCAAGCACCCGGCCTACCCGCTGCTGCTCCAGGGCGCCCGGCGCCTGGCGGGACCTTCCCTCGGCCTCCACCTGCTGGCCCTCCTGGGAACGTTGGGGACGGCGGTCGCCGCCTGGCTCTTGGCCGCCGAGTTGGACCCGCGGCTGGGCCGGCCTGCGTTCTGGCTGGCGGCGACGGGTCCGGCACTGGTCAACGGCTTCCTGATCTGGGCTCACGCGCCGAGTGCGGCCCTCGGCGGCCTGGCCCTTCTGGGCGCCGCTCGCATCGCCGGTCGGGGCTTCACGCCGCTCGCCACGGCTGGTGTTTCCACCTCATTGGTGGCGGGCGTGCTCTTGCGCTCCGAGGGCCTGCTGTTCGCCGCGGCCGTCGCGATAGCCCTGGCCTGGGTTCGCCATCGGAAGCGCGCACATGCAGGGCGCCTCACGCCGCTGCTGCTGGCTGTGCCCGCGGTTGTGGCCACAGGGGTGGAGCAGCGCTGGGTCAGCAGCATCATCGGTGCCCGGTTCGCTACCGACGGCGTCCGCCGCGGCAACCTGCCCTACCTCGAGGGACGCCTTTCCGGCGCCTCCCACGAGCTGTTTCATAGCCCGGGTCAGCATCCGCTTGCAGCACTGCCGATGCTGCTGGCGCTCGCCCTTGTCGTCGGGCTCGGCTTCCTGGCCCTCCGCCGGTGGGGGCCCGGATCACGCCGCGACCTGACCGTCCTCGCGTCGGGCACAATCATCCTCCTTGTCGTCCGCCTGGCCCTGAGTCGTTACGCCCCGGTCACGGGACTCTTCGCCGCCTGGCCGCTTGGGCTCCTGGGTCTCCTGCTCGTCCGCTGGCGAAGGGCGGAGGCCACTGCCGCCCTGCTTGGAGGATCCGTCGCCCTGTTCGCCGGGGCCGTCCTCCTGACCCAGTATCCGGAGGGGGGCGCCACCGAGTGGGGCGGGCGATTCCTTTCACCGGCGCTCGCCCCGCTGGCCGTACTCGCTGCCGTCGGCCTGTCTGCCGCCGTGGCTGCAGTGCCTCGGCCCCAACGCCGCGCTGCCACCAGCCTCCTGGTCACGGTCGCCGTGGCCTTCGCCGCCTTCGGGCTCACGAGCGTGGGGTCGGAACGAGCCCGGATCGGACGCGTCGCCCAAGCCATCGCCCGGCACCCGGCGCAGGTCACGGTAACCACCGGGGCCTTCCTGCCCCGGGCCGCGTGGTCGATCAACGACCGGGTGGCGTGGATGCAGGCCGAGAGGGGCGAGCTGGTGACCCTGATCGCCCACCTGCGGGCCCAGGGCTCACGAGACGTCGCCGTCGTTCTCCCCGGCCACATTCCGCCCTCCGAGCTCTCCCCCTTCCCCACGGTCGAGGAGCGGCCCGAGCCTGACCTGTCAGCCGCCGGACTCCGCCTCTTCCTGGCCCGAGCCTAAGCAATCCTCGGCTCGCAGAGCCTGACCCCGCCGGTATCCTCAGCCCGTGGCTGACAGGCTTGTGATTCGCGGGGCGCGGGAGCACAACCTCCGCAACGTCTCGCTCGACCTCCCGCGTGACAAGCTCATCGTGTTCACCGGCCTGTCGGGGTCAGGCAAGTCGTCGCTCGCCTTCGACACGATCTACGCCGAAGGACAGCGGCGGTACGTGGAGTCCCTCTCCGCCTATGCCCGCCAGTTCCTCGGGCAGATGGAAAAGCCGGACGTTGACTTCATCGAGGGCCTGTCTCCTGCCATTTCCATCGACCAGAAGTCCGCCTCGCGCAACCCACGGTCGACGGTGGGGACGATCACCGAGATCTACGACTACCTGCGGCTGCTGTACGCCCGGATCGGCGTCCCGCACTGCCCCAAGTGCGGCGCCGTGGTCCAGCGCCAGACGCCGCAGCAGATCGTGGACCGCATCCTCGAGCTGCCCGAGGGCACCCGCTTCCAGGTCCTGGCTCCCGTCGTGCGGGGCCGAAAGGGGGAGTACGAGGGCCTGCTGGCCGAGCTGGCCTCCCAGGGCTACGCCCGGGCGCGGGTCGACGGCGAGCTGCGCGACCTGTCCGACCGGGAGCAGTTCAAGCTGGCCCGGTACGAGATGCACACCATCGAGGTGGTGGTCGACCGGCTCGTCCGGCGGGACGGGATCGAACGGCGCCTGACCGACTCGCTGGAGACGGCTCTGCGCCTGGCCGAAGGGGTGGCCGAGGTCGAGATCGTGCCTCGTGACGGCGATTCCGCGCCGGAGAACGGCACGCTCACCTTCAGCCAGCACCTGGCCTGCCCCAACGACGGCACGTCCTTCGACGAGCTCGCCCCCCGCAACTTCTCCTTCAACTCCCCATACGGCGCCTGCCCGAAGTGCGACGGGTTGGGCACCCGCTACGAGGTCGACCCCGAGCTGGTCGTCCCCAATCCCGACCTCAGCCTCGACGAGGGCGCCATCGCTCCCTGGTCGGGAGCCCGCGGCGAGTATTTCAGCCGGGTGCTGACCGCGGTGGCCGACCTCTACAACTTCAGCACCAAGGCTCCCTGGAAAAAGCTCACCAAGACCCAGCAGAAGGTCCTTCTGTACGGGTCCGGTCCCAAGCAGGTCCACGTCCAGTACCGCAACCGCTACGGCCGTACCCGCTCCTACCACACCCACTATGAAGGGGCCGTCCCCTACCTGCAGCGCCGGCACAGCGAGGCCGAGTCCGACTACATGCGCGAGCAGATCGAGGGCTACATGCGGGAGGTGCCGTGCCCCGACTGCGGCGGCGCCCGCCTGAAGCCCGAGTCCCTGGGCGTGACCGTTGGTCCCTTTAACATCCACCAGCTCTGCGACCTGTCCATCGCCAAGGCGGCCCAGGCCCTCGTGGCCTTGGAGCTCTCCGAGCGGGACCGGATGATCGCCGAGCGGGTGGTCAAGGAGGTCAACGCCCGCATGCAGTTCCTGCTCGACGTCGGCCTCGACTACCTGAGCCTCAACCGCTCGGCCGGCACCCTGGCCGGGGGGGAGGCGCAGCGGATCCGACTGGCGAGCCAGATCGGCAGCGGCCTGGTCGGCGTGCTCTACGTGCTCGACGAGCCGTCCATCGGTTTGCACCAGCGGGACAACCGCAAGCTGCTCGACACGCTCCTCCGGCTCCGGGACATCGGCAACAGCGTGATCGTGGTCGAGCACGACGAGGAGACGATCCGCGTCGCCGATCACGTGGTCGACATCGGGCCGGGCGCGGGCGAGCACGGTGGGGAGATCGTGGTGTCCGGCACCCTGGACGAGCTGCTGGCGTGCGAGCGCTCGGTCACCGGCCAGTACCTGGCCCGCCGGCGGACCATCCCGGTCCCCGCCATCCGTCGCGAGCCCAGTGACCAGTGGCTGGTCGTGCGCGGCGCCCGGGAGCACAACCTGAAGGACATCGATGTGGAGTTGCCCCTCGGCTGCTTCGTCTGCGTCACCGGGGTTTCCGGGTCGGGCAAGTCCACCCTCGTCAACGACATCCTGCACCGGGCGCTGATGCAGCGCATCTACAAGTCCAAGGTGGTTCCGGGGCGGCACCGCAAGATCGAGGGTGACGAGTTCCTGGACAAGGTGATCAACATCGACCAGTCCCCCATCGGTCGGACTCCCCGGTCCAACCCGGCCACCTACACCGGGGTGTGGGACCACGTGCGCCGGCTGTTCAGCCAGACCCAGGAGGCACGGGTGCGGGGCTACCTGCCCGGCCGCTTCTCGTTCAACGTCAAAGGCGGCCGGTGCGAGGCGTGCGCCGGCGACGGGACGATCAAGATCGAGATGCACTTCCTGCCCGACGTCTACGTCCCCTGCGAGGTGTGCAAGGGGGGCCGCTACAACCGCGACACCCTGGACGTGACGTTCAAGGGCAAGAACGTGGCCGAGGTGCTCGACCTGTCCTGCGAGGAGGCGTGCGAGTTCTTCGCCAACCAGCCCGCGATCGCCCGTCACATGCAGACCCTGGTGGATGTCGGGCTCGGCTACGTGCGGCTCGGCCAGCCGGCTCCGACCCTCTCCGGCGGTGAGGCCCAGCGGGTCAAATTGGCCAGCGAGCTGTCCAAGCGGGGCACCGGCCACACCATCTACATCCTCGACGAGCCCACCACCGGCCTCCACTTCGAGGACATCCGACGCCTGCTGACCGTGCTCAGCCGGCTGGTCGACCAGGGGAACACGGTGCTCGTCATCGAACACAACCTGGACGTGATCAAGTCGGCCGACTGGATCATCGACCTCGGGCCGGAGGGCGGTGACGGAGGCGGCATGGTGATCGTCGAGGGGTCGCCGGAGGTGGTGGCCAAGACGCCGGAGAGCTACACCGGCCAGTTCCTCGGTCCGGTGCTGGCCCGGGCCTAGGAAACGGGGCGGGCCGACAAGACCAGGCCCGGGTCCTCAGCAGGGAGGACGAGCCGGTGGGGATATCGGTCCTCGGCGGCGGCGATGACGGCCTTGTCGGCGGCAAACCACGCGGCCGTCGAATCCGCCCACCAGGCGGCGACCACCACGACCTCACATCCGGCCAACTCCTCGGGACGGGTCACCGGCGAGAAGTCGGCAGGCGCGTCGAGGTAGGCCAGCATGGGGGGAACTCCCACGCCGACGACACAACTGGTCGCCCCGTCGGCGCTGGCCCTCCGGATCAGCTCGGCCGCCTGCCGGTAGGACGTGGTTTCCCGGGTGTAGCCGGGAACCATGCCGACCACGGCAAGGACCACGCCTACGCCCGCCACCACCGCCCCTGTCGGAAAGCGACGGACGGCGACCGCGATCATGTAGGCGGCCGCGGGCACCAACCAGACGAAGAACCGTTCCCCGAGGGCGGAGGACTGCAGCACGGCCCAAAGACCGACCAGCACCACGGCGAGGGTTAGGCCACCACCGCCGGCTGCAGGCGACCGCCGCAGGGTGACGGCGGCGCCGACTGCGGCCAGGGGGGCGAGAAGGAGCCACGCCTTCGCCCCGCCTGTCGCCATGCGAGCGACCCGCCCGGGGAAATCGGCCTGGAAGACGCGGGAATGGGCGCTGGCGGCGTCGACCAGGGTGGAGGCCATACCGGCATAGGCCAGAGCGGACAAGAGCAGGACGGCGAGGAAGCGAGCCCGCCACCGCTGGTCGAATGCCCGCCGGGCGAGCAGCACGCCGGCGTGACCGGCGAGCACGGGCACCATATAGAGGTGCGTCGCCACGCCGGCGGCGGCGACCAGGAGGTAGGCGCCGCCGGATCGGCGCGAGCGGCGGCCGTCGTCCGACAGGACGAGCACGGTCGAGACGACGGCGCACAGGGCGAGGAGGCTGTACCCCCGCACCGACCGGGACAGCCCGGCGAACGTGGGATTGGCGGCAACCACCGCCCCCGCCACGATCCCGGACAGAAGGCCCAGCCGGCGGCAGGCGAACCAGGTGAGAACGGCCACGGTGACCGCCCCGAACAGGATGGGGAGGACGCGCATCGCAGCGGCGTCGGTCCTTCCCGTTCCCACCCGGACCAGCTGCTCGAGAAACGAGAACAGCGGGTGGTTGTTGAACACGGCCTGGCGCTCGAAGGCGGCCCACGGCGGGCCCGGGCGGACGAAGAGACCGACGGTCTCGGCGCTGTCGAAGTCCAACGACCGACCCAGCCCAGGGAGGTACGCGGCAAAGGTGACCAGCCCGGCCCCGA
>JALZEC010000261.1 GCA_030862235.1 Actinomycetota bacterium
GATCGCCGAGGAGCTCAACGTGTCTCGCCAAGCGGTTCACAAAAAGCACTTCCCTCGGCTGGAGAAGGCAGGCGCGGCGGTGCGCAAGAGGAGGAAGCGTGTTTGAGGGATTGCGCTCGGCGACGCAGGCCGAGGTTGACCTAGACCTTGGGGGCCCGCACCCGGTCGCCGGTGGGTCGTGAAGGGTGAGTGACCACATCGAGGCGGGGGGCTCGAGCGGCGGCCCGGGTGTCGGTGGGGGTGGTCGCGGACGAGGGATACTCCTTTTGCTCCGACCCCAGGCTGCCCAACCTAGGTGAACAGGCGACTGTCGGGACCGCGACCCTCGACAGGAACGAACCTCGATATGAGAGCGTTGTTACCGATGACGAACCCTTGGAGAGGGAGATGAGCAAGAACACCATCAAGACCTATGTCCTGCTGGCCGGTCTCGGCGGGTTGCTGATCGTGGTCGGGCAGCTACTCGGCGGCGGCACGGGGGCGAGCATCGGACTGATCCTCGGCCTCCTCTTCGTGGGCGGCTCCTACTGGTTCTCGGACACCATCGCCATCAAGACGGCCCGGGCCGTTCCCGTGACCGAGGCGGAGATGCCGGAGTACTACCGGATCGTGCGCGAGCTCACCCAGCGGGCCAACATGCCCATGCCCAAGCTGTACATCACCCCCGACATGCAGCCCAATGCCTTTGCCACAGGACGGAACCCGAACCACGCCGCCGTCGCCGTCACTCAGGGGATCCTGAACATCCTCGACTGGAACGAGCTGCGGGGCGTGCTCGCCCACGAGATCAGCCACGTGGGCAACCGCGACATCCTGATCGGTTCGGTGGCCGCGGCTGTGGCCATGGGCATCACGTTCGCCGCCCGAATGTTCATGTGGGCCAACATCTTCGGCGGCGGGGACGACGACCACCCGAACCCTCTCGCCCTCCTGGCCATGCTGATCCTGGCCCCGATCGCAGCCATGCTGCTCCAGATGGCCCTCAGCCGGAGCCGGGAGTACGAGGCGGACCGCACCGGCGCCCTCCTGATTGGGGAAGGCGAGCCGCTGGCCCGGGCACTGGCCAAGCTGGAGCAGGGTGCCCGCGCCATCCCCATGAACGTCGACCCGGTGCAGGCGGGCAAGTACATCGTGAACCCGCTTACCGGTCGGAAGATCCAGTTCGCCAATCTCTTCACCACTCACCCCCCGATCGAGGACCGCATCGCCCGGCTCCGGTCGGGTGAGTGGAGGGGTACCGCGAACCGGTACTGAGACTTCCCTGACGTCGACCTGACGGTTACGCTCCCTTTTCTCCCGGACGGATGTCGCTCCGGCGGGCAGGAAAGGGAGCGGCCGCGTAGAAGTGAAAGGGATCGTGTCGAGACGGGCTCGTAGCGCGCTCGCCCTCGTCCTGACGCTCCTGGCCTTGGTCCTTGGCGGGGTGTCGGACGCTCGCGCCCAGACCGCGCAGCCCACCCAGACCCCACCCACGACCGTCGGCCTGCTGGAGGGGTTGTTGGGCGGGCTCTTCTCGACGACCACCACGACGGCACCAGCGCAGCCCGACGCGCCGCCGGCGGAGCCGCCGCCCCCCGCGAGCAGTAGTGGCGGTGCCGGCGGGGTCTCGATCGACACCACCGAGCCCGAGCAGAAAACGACGGAGCGGACGATCCCCCCGGAGGCCCAGCGAATCATCAACTCGATCGTCCGCACCGGCAGTAACAACAACGTGGCCCTTCTCGAGGCCCTCGGCCGGCTGACCGAGATCGGGATGTCGCAGGAGGAGGCCGCGCTCGTTGGGATGGGGCAGTTCCCCGTCGCCGGGGAGGCGTGGTGGAGCGACGACTGGTACCACCCCCGGTTCACCCCGGAGTTCCACTTCCATGAGGGCACGGACATCTTCGCTGCCCGCGGCACGCCCGTTCGGGCGCCGGTCGACGGCCTCCTCGAGTACTCCAACGGCGGGGCTGGCGGCCTGGGGGCCACGGTCCACGAGGCGAACGGCACCTACTACTACATGTGCCACCTCGACAGCTTCGCCCGCGACCTGACCACGGGTTCCCGGGTCAAGCAGGGCCAGGTCGTCGGCTTCGTGGGCTCGTCGGGCAATGCAGACGGAGATGCACCCCACGTGCACTTCGAGATCCATCCCGGAGGCGGCGGACCGATCAACCCCAAGCCAATCATCGACCGGTGGGTCGCGGAGGCCATCGCCAACGTGCCCAAGATCATCGCTCCGTTCTTCGAGGGTGCCGGGCTGTCGCGGGCGGTGACCGCAGCCGGGCTGCTCCGGCGTCTCGACGTCGGTTCGCTGGGTGCTCCCATGAGCTCGGACGGCCCGCAGCTCTGGGCCAGCAGTGTCCGCCAGAACGGGGGGATCCGCCTGGCGGACCTGGCCGGGGGCGAGGACGCCCCGCCTTGGGACCCGAGGGTCAGGGGGGCGGCAGCCCGGGCCAACGACTGGCGACGAGCCGATCAGCTGGCCCGCAATGTGCTCGCTCCGCTCACGCCGCCCGTTCTCCGGGGCGTGCTGCCAGGAGGCTGAGCCGGCTCAGTCCCGGTAGTTCTTGAACTGCAGGGGCAGGCCGAAGTCATGCTCGCGAAGAGCGGCGATGACCGCCTGCAGGTCGTCACGCTTCTTCCCTTGGACCCGCACCTGGTTCCCCTGTGTCGAGGACGACACGCCCTTGGGTGCCTTGTCCTTCACAAACCGGTTGATCTCTCGGGCCTTCTCGTCGTTGATCCCGGCGACCAGCGTCACCGTCTGCCGCACCGTGCCCTTCGCCGCCTCCTCGACCTTTCCGTAGGAGAGGGCCTTGAGGGAGACCTTGCGGCGCACGAGCTTCTCCTCCAGCACCTGCACCAGAGCCCGGAGCCGGTCGTCGCTCGCCGACCGCAGTCGGATCTCACCGTCCCCCAACTCGAGGTCGGACCCGGTGCCCTTGAAGTCGAAGCGGGTCGAGACCTCCCGCTGCGCTTGGTCGACCGCGTTGCGGACCTCCTGCATGTCCAGTTCGGATACGACGTCGAAAGACGGCATGCCGGAACGGTAACCTCAGGAGAACGCGGGTCGGTACCCAAGCGGCCAAAGGGAGCTGACTGTAAATCAGCCGGCACAGCCTACGGAGGTTCGAATCCTCCCCGGCCCACCGCTTTCCAGCTCGGCTCGAGAATTGCCTGCTTTCCTAGAGCAGGCGCTCCATGACGACGACGTCGAGCCACCGGCCGAACTTCCTTCCCACTTCCTTCTCGACCCCGATGAGCTCGAACCCGCAGGCTCGGTGGAGGCCGATCGACGCTTCGTGCCCGTCGACGATCCGAGCCATGACGGCGTGGAATCCGTGCCCGGTGGCCAGCGCGACCAGCTCGGTCAGCAGCGCCCGCCCGATGCCCCGGCGCTGGAAGTCCCGGCGGACGTACACGGAGTCCTCCACGGTCGTGGCGTAAGCCGGCCTGCTCCGGTACGGGCTGAGGGCGC
>JALZEC010000024.1 GCA_030862235.1 Actinomycetota bacterium
GTGACGGCGAGGTGGCGGCGACGGCGCCCGGCCGGGGCGGCCGCTCGGGCTCGCCAGTCGGGGCCGTGCAGAGCCCGCATCAAGACGTCGTCGGCGTTGCCCCGCTGGAGAGGCACGCTGATGCACCGTCCCGCGGGACGGACAGGGTGCTCGGTCCAGCGGGTCCCCCGGACCAGCTTCCAGCCCGCCTCCTCCACCCGCAGGGCGAGATCGGCGTCCTCCCGGTACGCCCGGGAGAAGCGGGTGTCGAAGCCGCCCACGGTCTCCAGGGCCGTCCGCCGGTAGGCCATATCCGCGGTGGCCCACGCCGCATGCTCGAGCGCGGCGACGTTGCGTTCCCAGTCGGTCGGGCGACGGTGGCGGGGGAGGGGCACCCGCAGCTTCCCCTGGCTCCCGCCGACGTCGTCATCCAGCCCGTCGAGGTCGGCGAGGAGCTCGGCTGCCCACGTTGGCGGTACGACCACGTCATCGTCGAGGAAGGCGATCCATTCCGTCGAGCCGTCGACCACGCGCCAGCCGGCGTTGCGGGCCGCCGCCGGGCCCCGGCCCTCCCCGGGAACGACGACGATCCGGCGAGCGAGCGTCTCGGTGGGGGCGCCGAGCGCGAGGGAGGGAGCGTGGGCGGCACCGTCGTGCACGAGGACGACCTGAGCGGGGAGGACTTGAGCGCCGGCCAGGGCCACGTCGAGCGAGGCGACGAGCCGCTCCAGGCTGGGACGGCCGAGGGTGGGGACCACGATGGCGTACGAGACCGTCACAGGATGGGTGTTCCCGTGGCGGCGCGGTGCTGAACGCCGTGTGGCAGAGTCCACGCCGTGGCCCCCGAACCTGGCCGCCGACCGGAGGACCTCAACGACGAGGAACGGGCGCGGCTCAGCCGGGCGCACTTTCGCTTGCGCAACGCCTCCCAGGCCCTGGAGGCGCTCACCGCCAGCCCCAAGCAGAAGGGCCGCTGGGACCCCAGGCCCCCAACGGACGAGGCCTTGGAGGCGGCGCGGGCCGAGCTGCGGACCGCCTACGAGGCGGTGTGGCGGCTGGAGGCCGAGCTGTTCGGTTGAGCAGCGCCGCCTGCGGGTGCGGGCGGGCGGGTAGGCGCGGGGGAGTCAGACGCGACCGAGGACGGCGGCCGCTTCGGCCACAGCCGCGTCCAAGCCGAGCTGCTCTCCGGTTACCAGCGCGTCCTCGAACCGGGCGCCGAGGGCCGACCTGACCCGGGCGAGGTCCTGGTCGAGGCCCGTCGCCTCGTGGGGCGGCACGGCTGCGCCGATCGTCCGGCGGAGCGCGGCCGCTGCGCCGAGCAGGCGGGCTCCTGCTTGGGGGTCCCCGTCGGCGGCGGCGGTGGCCGCCACTCCTTCGAGCCATTCGGCGGTGAGGGCGTCGGGACCGGGCGGGCCAGCCGCTTCCCGGGCGCGCGCGTATCGCTTGGCGGCCAGGGCGAGGTCACCCTCGGCCCGGTCCAGGCGCGCCTGGTGCATGAGCACGTGGGCCAGGGCCGAGCGGTCGCGTCCAGCGGCGGCCAACGCCTCCGCCTCCTCCAACCACGGCCGGGCCTCGTCCGGCCGTCCCGCCAGCACGGCCAGGTCGGCCGCGTTGCACAGGGCCGCCGGCAGGGCGGCCCTGTCTCCCACCTCTCGTCGCAGGGCGAGGCTCTCGTGGAGGTACGTCCGAGCGGTGGTCAGGTCGCCGGACTGCAGGGCGAGGTGGCCCAGGGTGGCCAGGGAATCCGCCCGTCCTGAGCGGTCGCCCAGCCTCGTGCGCAGGGCCAGGCTCTCGGCATGGAGGGAGGCGGCCGCCTCATAGTCTCCTCGCTGGTAGCCGAGGTCCCCCAGATGGGCGAGGACGAGGGCGACGCCGTGGTCGTCCCCCAATTCCCGGCGCACGGCCAGCGCTTCGTCGTACCACGCTTGGGCGGCGGCGAACTCACCCCCGGTATGGGCGCACCAGCCCAGGTTCGTGAGGGCGGCGGCCAGGAGTGAGGGCTGCCCCAGCTCCCGGGCGAGGGCGGCGGTCTCGCGGTAGAGGGTGGTGGCCGTGGCGAGATCCCGCTCGAGGGCGGCCAGGCTGGCCAGGCCGTGGAGGGCGACGGCCACGCCGTACCGGTCACCGGTCCGCCGGCGGAGGGCCAGGCTCTCTTCGTAGCGGGACCGGGCCGCCGGGTGGTCCCCCTGCCGCTGGGCGAGGACGCCGGCGGCGTACTGGGCCCGGGCGCGGAGGTCGGCCGGAGTAGCGGGACGTGCCTCTCCCAGGAGCTGGCGGAGTACCCGCCGTCCCTCCTCGTAGTGGCCCCGCACCTCCCAGAAGCGGGCGAGCGAGGTAGCCAGCCGGAGGGGCCGGTCGTCCTCCGCTTCCTCCGACCGCACGGAGAGGGCGACCCGCAGGTTCGCCAGCTCGGCCTCGAGCCGTTCGAGCCAGTCCGCCTGCTCCGGCCCGTCCAGGAAGTGCTCGGCCTCTTCGGTCAGCTCTACCGCCCATTGCAGGAGGCGGGCCCGGGTGGCGGCTGCGTCCGGTGCCTCGAGCTTCTCGGCGGCGTAGGACCGGATCGTCTCCAACATCCGGAAGCGGGGGCCGCCCTCGACGACGATCAGGGAGCGCCGGACGAGGGAGTCGAGGAGATCGAGCACCCCGGGCAGGGCGGCGATCCGTTCCACCGCGGCCAGCGTGAAGCTTCCGGCGAAGACGGAGAGCCGTTGCAGGAGCTGGCGCTCGTCCTCCCGGAGAGCCTCGTAGGTCCAGTCCACGGCGGCCCGCAGCGTCTGCTGGCGGGCGGGGGCGGTCCTGGCCCCGGCCGTGAGCAGGGAGAACCGGTCCTCCAGCCGGGAGGCGATCTCGGCGACGGAAAGGACGGGGAGGCGAGCGGCGGCCAGCTCGATGGCGAGCGGGATCCCGTCCAACCGGTCCACCACTGCGCCTATCGCCTCCTCGTCGGAGGCGAACCGGGGATCGGCGGCGCGCCCCCGCTCGGCGAAGAGGCGCACGGCCTCGGGACGGGTCAGCGAGGGCACGCGCCAGGCCACCTCTCCGGAGACGCCGAGCGGCTCACGGCTCGTGGCGAGGACCGTGAGGCGCGGGCAGCGGCGCAGGAGGTCTTCGGTCATGCGGGCGGCCGCGGCCACGACGTGCTCGCAGTTGTCGAGGACAAGGAGGACGTGGCGGGAAGCCAGCTCCGGCACCAGCTCGTTTTCCGGCAATCCGAGGGCGGCGGCGGTGAAGGTCTGCAGCCCCTCGGGGTCGGCCAGGTCGCCCAAGGGGACGAAGGCGGCGCCGTCGCCGAACTCAGCGACGAGCGCGCCGGCCACCTCGAGGGAGAGGCGCGTCTTGCCGACTCCGCCAGTGCCGATCAGCGTGACCAGCCGGTGGGAAAGCACCGAGGCGGCGACCTCGGCCACCTCGTCGCCCCGTCCCACAAAGCTGGAGACGGCGGCGGGGAGGGGCGGCCAGGGCAGCTCGGCGTCACGGGCGGGGACAGTCGGCCGGCCGCCCGGGGGCGGCGCGGGTACCGCATCGCGTAAGAGAGAGAGGTAGGCAGCCTCGGTGGCGGCGGACGGCGACACGCCGAGCTGGTCAGCCAGCACGTGCCGACAGCGCTCGTAGGCCCGAAGGGCGGCGCCCCGGTTCCCGGCGGCGGCGTGCGCGGTCATGACCCTGAGGTAGGCCGACTCCCGGAGCGGGTCGAGGGCGACCGCGTCCTCGGCTGCGGCCAGGGCGGCGGCCGGATCTCCCATGGCCAGCGCCGCGTCGGCGAGCACCTCGAGGGCCTGCACCCGAAGCTGGATGAGCTCCGCCTGCCGGCGGTCGACCCAGGGCTCGGAACCGCCGGCGAGGAAGGGGGCGGCAACGAGTGTGCTGGCTGCGACACCAGCAGCCCGGGCGGCCGCCGCGTCACCCGTGGCCAGCGCGGCGCGGGCGTCGTGGAGGGCGGATGCCGCCTCCTCCACGTCCACCGCCACCGGCTCGGGCAGGTGCAGCTGGTAGCAGCCGAACGCCCAGGTCAGGACCCCGGACCGATCGAGGCCGGCGCCGCCCAACCACCCCCGGAGCTTGGAGAGGACGACGCGCAGGGAGGTCTCCCAGGACCGAGGCAGGGCCTCGCCCCACAGGACATCGGCCAGCTCGTCCCGAGGGACGGGCCGGTGCCGTTCGGAGAGGAGGTAGGCGAAAGCCAGGCGGCCCAACCGTCCGAGTCCGGTGGCGTCGGTGCGGCCGTGCTCGCTTTCGAGGGCGAACTGGCCCGCGAGCGTGACCCGGAGGGCCATGCGGGCACGGTACCTGGCGGGGCCAGGAACCTCATCGACGGCCGGTTTTCGAGCGGGGCGTAACGCTACGAGCACGGGGAGCGTTTCCCTTACGAGGCGTGACATCGCGAAGGGGTTCAGGTATGGTCCCATCGGTGGAGCTGGGAACCCAAGGGTTGGGAGCATCCTGCTCTCCAGTGCTAGCGTTCCCCGACTTGTACCAGGCGGGCAAAAGGTGGTCTTGAGCAGCGCACCAAGGGGCGGGTGGCACCATTTCGTCCGTCTGCGCCGTCCCCCAGGCGTCGGCGGGCGCTTTTTCGCGGTCGTGTTGTCCCAATGAGATCCAAAGCGCGGAGCCGGCATGCGATGGCTCCCATCCAGATGGAAGAACAAAGGAGCTGTGTGTGAGGACACGATTTGCGGCACTCCTCACGGTGGCTGCAACCCTGGCGGCGTTGGCAGGCACCGCCACGGTGGGGGCGCAGGTTCCAGTCACCGACCAGGCCTTCGCCGGCTACGGATCCGGCGCCGCCGTTAGCGCCAACGTGCTCCAGCTGGGCTCGACCCAGACCCTGAACATTCAGCAGGCGGCGGCTGGGCAGTCGACCAACTCCCAGGGCCTGCCTGACGAGGGGCTGTTCAACGAGCTCGGCTACGTCGTCCAGCCGCAGGGCATCTCCGACCGCAACGCGTTCGGCCGGGGCACCGGAGCCGAGCTGGGTCTGGTCACGCCGGTCCCCAACCCCGACCCGAACCAGATCCTGCTCGCCGGTCTGGCCGAGGCTGCCGCTCCGCCCAACAGCGGGCTGGTCGAGGAGCAGATCGGCCCGGTGGAGTTGGGGAGCGTCCTTTACGCCAACCTCCTTCGCGGACGGGCGCAGGCGACCTTCGACCCCAACATCTGCGTCATCGGCAAGCCGTTCTCGTACGGCGAGGGTGAAGCGGCGGGGGCACAGCTCGTCGGCACCGACCCAGGCGCCGGTCTCCCCCTGGTCGACGCACTGCTTGGGGTCGCCCTGCCCCCCGACTCGCCGAACCCCCGGAACGCTTCAAGCACCCGGTCGGCGACCTATCTCATCCCGAACGGTGACGGCACCTTCGGTGTGGTGAGCGAGACGCGGCAGACCATCGCCCCGGTGAGCCTCATCGGCGGTGCGGCCACCCTCGAGCTTCTCGGTGAGTGGGCCCTGCGGGCCATCGCCACGGGCAAGCCGGGGGGCGCCCGGATCGAGTACGCCCCCGTCGGCGCGGGCCCGAGCACCCCGGTGGCAACGCTCACCGTCGGCGGTACGCAGGTTCTGGAGCTGACCTTCCAGGACATCTTCGGCACGAGCGGGTTCGACACCGAGGCCCTCCTGGGCGCCTTGGCCGCCGTCCTCGATATCAAGATCGGCACCCCGCCCCGCTTGCTCGGCGGTGGGCCAGGCGGTGGCGCGCCGGCGGTCGCCGCCGACGGCACGTCCGCTTCGGCCTCGGTCGACGTGGCCAGCATCCAGGTCCTGAGTGTCCCCGGTGTCATCAGTGGGGCCGACATTCGTCTCGGCCACATGGAGGCGGCCGCCATCGCCCCTCCGGGCGGGGTGCAGTGCAACATCCCGGTGGCCAAGGAAGGCAGGCCTGATCCGGTCCGGGTCGGCCAGGACTTCACCATCACGATCCTCATCCCGAGCGACGCCGCCCTCTACGAGGAGCTGTTCGGGTGCGATCTGATCAACATCAACGCCGTCGACGTCCACACGGTGGAGAGCGGCAACGCCCGCTTCGAGCTGACCGGCGCCAGCCATGGCGGCCAGATCAGCGCCGACGGCTCGACGGTGACGTTCCAGAACCTGGGCGACTACCGAATAGGTGATCCACCAATCGAGCTGACAGTGAACGGGCGCATCCCAGGCAACTCGGGCGCCGGACGCCTCAAGGACGTGGTGACCGTCACCGCCAGCCTGGGTAACTGCACCGGTACCGGCGCCGGCGAGGACATCGTCGGCCAGGCCATTGGCCTGCTGACCAACACGGGCGTCGTGGGCACCTTCACCCTCATCGGTCCGGAGGTCACCGGTGGCGTCCTGGCCGCTACCGGGAACAACCAGAGCTGGCTGCTCATCGGTGGTGGCGTCCTGCTCCTGTCGGCCCTGGCCGTCCGGCGCCGGGTACGCCGTCCCGCCCGAACCGACAGCTGACCAGTTCCTGACTGACAGACAAAGCAGATTCCG
>JALZEC010000037.1 GCA_030862235.1 Actinomycetota bacterium
AGGGAGAAGTTGGCGATCCCCTTCTCGCGGGCCTTGAGCAGGGTCACCGCAGTGGAGGGGGCGGTGGTCTCGAAGCCGACCGCGAAGAACACGACCTCTTTGTCCGGGTTCTGGGCGGCGATGCGCAGGGCGTCGAGCGGGGAGTAGACCATCCTGACGTCCGCCCCCTGGGCCTTGGCCTCGAGCAGGTTCGAGGTCGAACCGGGGACCCGCATCATGTCTCCGAATGACGTGAAGATCACCCCAGGGGTCTGGGCCACGGCGATGGCGTCGTCCACCCGTCCCATGGGGATCACGCAGACCGGGCACCCCGGACCATGGACCAGCTCAACCGTGGGGGGCAGAACGTTCTCAATGCCGTGCTTGTAGATGGTGTGGGTGTGGCCCCCGCACACCTCCATGAACTTGAGGTGCTGGCCCCGCTGGGCGGCGAGGTCGCCGGCCAGGGCGGTGATCTCCGACACGCACGCCCGAGCGGCGGCCGGGTCCCGGTACTCGTCGACGAACTTCATGACCGGACCACCGGCTCCGTGTCCACCTCGGCCTCCGCCACGGTGTCGGGCACGGTGTCAGGGAGGACAAACGGCTCACTCTCGCTGAACTGGGCGATCTCGTCGTCGTAGACGCTGCCCAGCTCCTTGATGAACGAGAGAGTCCGCTCCGCCTCCTCCTCGTCGATCTTGCTCATGGCGAAGCCGACGTGGATCAGGACCCAGTCGCCAATCTTGATGCCGCCCGCCTCGCCGACTACCAACGCGATGTTGATCTCGCGGCGGACGCCGTCGACGTCGGCGATGGCCCGTCGTTCGTCGATGTCAACGATCTCGACGAGCTGGCCGGGGATGCCGAGACACATGGTGAAACCTCTTCTCTCGGATGTTCACTGTCAGTGCGGAGCGGAAGGTGCTTCCTGCCTAGAGCCGAAGCGCTTCCAGTGTCTTTAGTCTCGCACCGTTCTGGCGCTAATCGGGACCCGATCTACGCCCGGCGGACGCCCCCTTCTCCGTTCGGGCCACGCAGGCCGGATTCTGCGTTCTGGCCACGCAGGCCGGATTCTGCGTTCGGGCCACGCAGGCCGGATTCTGCGTTCAACCCGTCATAGCGATCAAGGAGGCTGACCAGGATCTCGCGGACCTCCCGCAGCGACTCGACGGAGGACGCCAGTGCCCGCTTGCCACGGTCAGTGAGGATGTAGGTACGGCGAGCGGGGCCAGCCTGGGAGGGCTCCCACCAGGAGCTGACCAGCTCCTCCTTCTCCATTGACCGGAGGTAGCGGTAGAGGCCACCCGGCTCGGCACCGCCGATTCCGAGCTTCCGTACCTGCTCGAGAAGGTCGTACCCATGGGACGGACCCTCGGCCAGGAGTAGGAGGAGGCACGGCTTGAGGTAGTGCCGTGGAAGGGCGCCGCCGTTCGGCTCTCGTGTCGAGGAGCTCATCGGTTCTGAATCTTCCTCTCTCGCTGGGCTGCACAGATCTCCGCCTCGGCCGCCGACATCTGGCACCAACACTCGTCGCTGCAAGCTCCGTGGCTCGGTCTCAGCAGGTCGCTGAAGGCCGTCAGGTACTCCTCTTCACCTTCCGCCAAACCGGCGTCCGACAGGGCGTACCACTCGCCGTCCCGCACCAGCAGACCGTCCTCGACCAGCTTCTCGAGGTAGGTCAGGCCGATGGACGCCTCGACCCCCAGGTACAGCTCGAGGGTCGGGGCATCGACGGTGTCGCCGAATCCCTCCCCGCGCAGCCAGTACATCAGCCGGAGGATCTCGCTCCTCCAGAACAAGGCTCTCAGGCCTTCGGATTTGGGCGCGCTGTCGTCACTCATCGTGCTGTATGGCGAGTGGGTACATTCAGGTTACATCTAGGACCGGCCGGGGTGGGAGTCTTGAGGGACCTGACAGAATGAACGGTCACGTGAACGACCTGGACGCCAAGAAGGGAGCTGGCCTCATGGCAAGGCGCTGAGCGGCATTGGTGCCCTCGCCCGGTCGGGCGAGCATTCCCGCCGGCGTCCAGCCCGAGGCCGTCTAGCGCCTCCGCTCCTGGGCACCGGCCGACCTTTCCGGACCGTCGCCCAAGGAGCAAGTCGTGTCAATCACCGATGTCGCGGCCGTCGCCGCGGCCCCCTACCTGGACATTCTCCACCCGATCGTCGAGTCGGTGGTCGCTCCCGCGGCGGCTGAGATCGACCGCACCGGCGCCTACCCCAGAGCCGCGCTCGACGCCCTGGGCGAGGCCGGGCTGTTGGGTCTCGTCACCGGAACCGACGCCGGCGGGCTCGGGGAGGGGCACCGGGCGGCCGCCCTCGTCGTCGAGGAGCTGGCCCGCCACTGCGGTTCAACCGCCATGGTCGTGCTCATGCACTACGCCGGCGCCGCCGTCCTCGAGGCCCACGGGCCGGCGGGTGTCCGGCGCCGGCTGGCCGAGGGCCGGTACCTGACGACCCTCGCCTTCTCCGAGGTCGGGTCCCGCAGCATGTTCTGGGTCCCGATGAGCACGGCGGTCGCCGATGGGGCAGATGGCCCTGTCCGCCTCGAGGCAAGGAAGAGCTGGGTGACGTCGGCCGGTCAGGCGGACGGTTACGTCTGGTCGAGCCGCCCTCTGGCGGCGGAGGGGGCGTCGACCATCTGGCTCGTGCCCGGAGACGCCGCCGGCCTGACTGTCGGGCCGCCCTTCGACGGGCTCGGGCTGCGGGGGAACGAGTCCCGGCCCATCACCGCCGAGCGCGTCCCCGTCCCGGCCGACGCCATGCTCAGTTCCGACGGAGGCGGGTTCGACGTGATGCTCGGGACCGTCCTCCCGTACTTCCAGGTCATGAGCGCCGGGTTCTCGCTCGGCCTGGCCGACGCCACCACGTCCATGGCGGCGGCCCACGTGGCTGGAACCCGCTTCGAGCATCTCGACCAGTCCCTGGCCGAGAACCCGGTCATCCGGGCCTACGTGGCCCGGATGCGGGTGAAGACGGACGCCGCCCGTGCTCTCCTGCTCGACGCCCTGACCGCCCTGGAGCAGGGCCGGGAAGACGCAATGCTGCGGGTCCTGCAGGTCAAGGCGGCGGCCAGCGAGGCGGCCGTGGAGGTCACCGACCTGGGGATGCGGGTCTGCGGGGGCGCCGCCTTCCGCAAGGAGTTGGGCGTCGAGCGACACTTCCGCGATGCCCGGGCGGCCACCGTCATGGCCCCCACCACCGACACGCTCTATGACTTCATCGGCAAGGCCGTCTGCGGCCTGCCCCTGTTCTGATGGCCGGCGGCGAGCACCGAAGCGAAGCGCCGCCTGCGTCGCCGACGAGCGGGCTGGTCCTGGGGGCGGTGGCCTACGACCCGAAGGTCGTCACCATCTGGGACGGCTTTCGGGAGTGGTTCAGGGCCCAGGGACTGGCCTTCGACTATGCCCTGTACTCCAACTACGAGCGCCAAGTCGAGGCTCTGGTGGCGGGCCATGTGGACGTGGGGTGGAATTCCCCGCTGGCGTGGGTCCGGGCTGAGCGAATGGCCCGGACGGCCGGCCTGAGCGCGGAAGCGGTGGCCATGCGGGACACGGACTGTGACCTGACCTCGGTGGTCGTCGTCCGGGCCGACTCCGACATCCGGTCCGTGGCCGACCTCTCGGGCCGGCGGGTGGGAGTCGGGGCGGTGGATTCGCCCCAGGCCACGCTGATCCCCCTCTGGCATCTCTCCCGCCAAGGGGCGACCGGGCTCGAGGTCGTCCACTACGACATCGGGGTGGGCAAGCACGGCGACCACGTGGGGGGCGAGCGGGAAGCGGCCCGGTCACTCGTGGCCGGTGTCGTCGACGCCGCGTGCATGATCGACGGCAACCACCTGGCGTTCTCCGCCGAGGGGACGCTGGCGCCCGGGACGACCCGCATCCTGAGCCAGACCCCCGCCTACGACCACTGCAACTTCACGGTGCTCACCGGGCGGCCGTCGCCGCCCCTCCTGGAACGCTTCACCGAGCTGCTGCTCTCGATGTCCTACGACGATCCCGACGTGCGCCCGCTGCTCGACCTCGAGGGTCTCAAACAGTGGCGTCCCGGCCGCACGACGGGCTACCACGCCCTGCGCGAGGCCGTCGATGAGCAGGGCTTTTACCGCGAGGATGGCACCGTGACGGCCGCCGGGTACGCGCCATGAAGCGCACCCTCAGCAGCGTCGACCTCGGGCCGCTGGGCCTCGACCGCGGCGGGCACCTCCTCCTGAAGCGGGCCTTGCGACCTCTCGAACCCGGCGACCGGCTCGAAGTCCGAGGGACCTCGCCCGAGCTGGCCGTGCACCTGCGGGGGTGGGCTCGAGCCGAGGGGCACGGCTTCGAGGAGCGGGACGGGCGGGCGGAGGTCGTGAAGGGGACGACCGAGGAGGCCCGCTGGCGGGGAGCGGAGCAGGCGGGCTCGGCCGGCGCGGTCGTAGACCGGCCGCCGGCGACCTGGGGGCTCGCCCTCAGGGGGGCGCGGGTGGAGCCCGGAGGACCGGCCTTTCCGTTCCCGCTGGCGACAAAAGAAGAGGTGTGGACCGACTCTGCGGCGGCCATCTACCGGCAGGCGGCGGCCGCCCAGTGGGACCCGGCGACGGCGGTCGACTGGGGCGCCGCCTTGGACCTGCCCGCCGACGTCGAGGCGGCGGTGGTGCAGGTCATGACGTACCTGGTGGAGAACGAGAACGCCGCCCTGGCCGTTCCCGCCCGCTTCCTCGGCCAGGTCCACCCCCACTTCCGCGAGGTCGTCCAGGTGCTGGCCGTGCAGGTGGCGGACGAGGCCCGCCACGTGGAGGTCTTCTCGCGCCGGGCCGGCCTCCGGGGGGCCGAGCCCGGGCTGTCCACAGTCGGCGGGCAGGCGTCCCTCCTCACGCTGCTCCAGGAGCCCGACTACGCCGTCGCCCACTTCCTGCTCTCGGTGCTGGGCGAGGGGACGTTCCTGGCCCTCCTGTCCTTCCTCGAGGAGCACGCCCCGGACCCGGTCACCCGCCAGGTCACGCGCCTGGCCCTGATCGACGAGTCCCGCCACGTGGCCTTCGGGATGGCCCATGTGGGCGCCGTGCTCGCGGCCGAGCCCGCGCTCCGGAGCCGGCTGGCTACCGCGATCCGCCGGCGCCACGACCTCCTGGCCAACACATCGGGGCTCAACGCCGAGGTTTTCGACGCCCTCGTCCTCCTCGCCGCCGGCTCCTGGGCGCCGGCCCACATCGCTCGCGGCTACGCCGCCGTCCGGGCCCTCCAGGAGGAGATGGAGTCGGGCCGCCGCCGGCGCCTGGTGAAGCTCGGCTTTCCGGCGGGCGAGGCGGCCGATCTGGCCGCCCTCCACACCCGCAACTTCATGTAGGCGACGTTGAGCGAAGGGTGTCGGGCGGCCGCGTCACAGCATGCGGAGGATCTCTTCGAAGGAGACCGGCACGGGGCTGTCGGCGCGGCCGAGGATGTGGTTGAGGCGGGACTGGGTGGCCGCGGCGTACTGCAGGAGGGCCTCGGACAGGGTGCCGAAGGACTGGGTGCGCCCGTTCACCTCGACCTTGGCGCTGAACAGCTGGTTGGGGTCGTTGGCGGCGCCGCTGGCGTTGAGGCCGTCGAGCAGGACCTTGTACTGGTTCAGGGCACGGCTGAACTCGTCCTGGGTCTGGCAGAACGCCCACAGGGTGGGGAAGTCGACCAGTTCCCCCAGGGCGCTCTTCGACGCGTCACCTCCGTCGCCGGTGAGCATGACGGAGATCGTGCGCTCGATGAGGCGGGTCGGAGCGGCGCAGGCCCGTTCGGTGTTGGGCCGGCGGAGGTGGCCGTGCTCGTCTGCGAAGGCGACGACCTCGGCGGCGGTGA
>JALZEC010000039.1 GCA_030862235.1 Actinomycetota bacterium
CGGCGGCGGAAAGGACACGGGCAGCGAGCCACCACATGGGCCCACACGTGGGCTGACGGGCGACCAGGGCCCGGCACGCCGTCACCAGGCGCGCTGCTGCGTTCGGGCCACGCAGGCTGGGCCGTGCGTTCGGGCCACGCAGGCCGGGCCGTGCGTTCGGGCCACTCAGGCCGGGCTGTGCGTTCGGGCCACGCAGGCCGGGCGACTCCGAGGAGAACGCGGCCAAGGCGGACGCCGCCTCCTGGGCGAGGGCAGTGGGGTCTTCCCGCCCGGCTCGGGCCACCAGACGGAGGCGCTCGATGGGGTGCACGGCAGTGGGCGGGCTGGGCCGGAGCCGAGCCGGCTACGCCCCCGGCTTCCAGATCATGAGCACGAGGAGGGCGACGAGGAGGAGGTTGAGGAAGCCGCTCACCATCGCCGCCCGCTTGCCCCGCTCCTCCAGCTCCGCCACCTGGGGAGGCGGCCCGCCGCCGGTGGCGGCGGCCGGTCCGCTGGTGTTGAGCTGGGCCATCAGGGCGTTCATCCGCTGGATGTTCGGGCGGTGCACGCCGTGCACCACGCCGAGGGCGACGAAGTACAGGACGAAGGAGAACGAGATCCAGGCGTCGCTGAACTGCCAGGCGTCATCACTCACCAGGACGAGGAGGATCCCGAACACCGGGATCAGATAGATGAACTTGGTCGCCCATTCGTCGACGACCTCGAAGGTGGCCTCGGCGATGGCCTGGCCCTCCCGCCCCCCACGGGCCTTGGCCTTGGTGCCGAACACGCCGGCAAGGATGGTCGGTCCGAAGCCGACGATGATCGTGATGAAGTGCAGCAGGAGGAAGAACTTGTAGATACCGCTGTCCAAGCCCATCAGCCCATCCTTGGTCGGCACGTCTAGCCCGAAGATAGCGGCAGGATCCCTGGTCCATTAGGTTTCGCCGCCGATGGCGACCAACCCGCCGCTCGACCTGGTACTGACGCCGATCACCGGCGCCGGCCGGCCGGTGAAGGGCTGGCTGACCGTCTTCCACCTGATGTTCGTGGCCGTGAACCCGAACAACGACCGCAGCGCGTGGATCGTCCCCACCGCCGCCCGCATCATGAGCGACTACGACCAGGCCGACTGCCGGGTGGCCTGGCTGGTGACGGGGGAGGCGGACGACGCCCGCCGCTTCCTCGGCCGCTGGGCCAAGGAGTTTCTGACCTTCGTGGACCCCGACTTCGTGGCGGTCAAGGCGTTCGGGCTGAGCTCACTGCCGGCCATCGTCCACCTGGGGATGGACGGGACCGTGGTCAACGCGGCCGAGGGGTGGGACCCCCCGGCCTGGCGCAAGCTCACGGTCGAGCTCTCGCGGATCGTGGACTGGACCCACCCGGTCATCCCGGGACCGCGTGACCCCGCCCCCTTCGCCGGGGCGCCCCTACCGCAGGGCTGACGACCGCTCGGCCCCTCCCTCCTCGGCCGTGGTGAGGGTCAGCGCCGCCAGCACCAGCAGCGATGTGGGAGCCGCTTTCAGGTCGCCGGCGATCCATGTCTGGCGTTGGACGACCTGGACGCTGTCAGCCACCGACCGGGGACGAACCCGCCGCCGGCGCAACTCCGATGCCAACATCACCCCGTCAACAACCACCGTCGTGCCTCCCTCACCAGCACACGCCTCCAGCCTCCGCCCTCGGTCCTGTGGAGCACAAGAAGGGAAAACTTGGGCAAAACCGTGCGGTTGCGGGTGGACGGGAGATCAGACCCGCCGGCCACCCCTCGTCATGGCCAGGACGTCGAGTGCCTTGTCCAACTCGTCCGGTTTCATGAGCCCTCGCTCGAGCACGACTTCCCGCAGCGTCCTGCCCCCGGACAACGCAGTCCGCACCACCTCGGCCGTCACCTCGTACCCCAGGTGCGGCGCCAGGGCGGTGGCGATGGCGGAGGACGACTCCGCGTAGCGGCGGCACCGCTCCACGTCGGCCTCGATCCCCCGCACGCACCGGTCGGCCAGCGCGCGGCAGGCGGCGGCCAGCAGCCGGATGGAATCGAGCAGGTTGCGGGCCATGAGGGGGACGGCCACGTTGAGCTCGAACGTGCCCGTCGTACCGGCGAAGGCGATGGCGGCGTCGTTGCCCATCACCTGGGCGGCGACCTGGACGACGACCTCGGGGATGACGGGGTTGACCTTGCCGGGCATGATCGAGCTCCCGGGCTGAAGGGCGGGCAGGCGGATCTCGCTCAGGCCGGCGCTCGGCCCGCTGCTCATGAGCCGCAGGTCGTTGGCCACCTTCACGAGTGAGACGGCCACGGTCCGGAGCGCGCCCGACGTTTCCACCAGGGCGTCGCGCCCCCCCTGCGCCTCGAAGTGGTCCCGCGCCTCGGTCAGAGGCAGGTCCTGACCGGGGCCCGAGGTGAGGCGGCTGATCACTTCGGCGGCGAAGCCGGGAGGGGCGTTGATCCCCGTGCCCACAGCGGTCCCACCCAAGGCCAGCTCGCCGAGGCGGGAAAGGCAGGCGCGGACCCGTTCCAATCCGTGCTCCACGGCCGCCGCGTACCCCCCGAACTCCTGTCCGAGGGTGACGGGCGTGGCATCCATGAGGTGGGTGCGACCGGCCTTGACCACCTCCTCGAACTCGACGGCCTTGTCCCGGAGCGTCCCAGCCAGGAGGTCGAGGGCGGGCAAGAGCTCCACCGTGATGGTGCTGATGGCGGCCAGGTGCACCGCCGACGGGAACACGTCGTTGGACGACTGCGAGGCGTTGACCTCGTCGTTGGGGTGCACGGGCCGACCCAGCCGCTCGGACGCCAGACGGGCCAGCACCTCGTTGACGTTCATGTTGGTCGACGTGCCCGACCCGGTCTGGAACACGTCGATCGGGAACTCGTCCGCCCACTGCCCGGCGGCGACCTCGGCGGCCGCTTCGACGACAGCCGAGGCCACCTCGCCGTCGACGAGGCCCAGCTCGGCGTTCACCGCCGCCGCCGCTCCCTTGATCCATGCCAGCGCCCGGATGACCTCGGCGTCGACCGGCTCTCCGGAGATGTGAAAGTTCTCGATCGCCCGCTGGGTCTGCGCCCCCCACTTGGCGTCCACCGGCACGGCGACCTCGCCCAGCGAGTCGTGCTCCACCCGGACCGCTCGCGGGCCCGTCGCCCGCTCGGGATGCCGTTCGGGCCCTGGCACTGATTGCGCCGGCATGGGACCGACGGTACCGCCGCCCGGCCCCTCCGGACGCTGCGAGGAACCTTGCGCGCTCTTCGCGGTCACGGTTAGGGTGCCCGCGCAACCGAGAACCCCCGAAGGCAGTGAGGTTCGCTTGACCCCACGGCACCGACGGCGGCTCGGCGTACTCGTCGGGATCGCGCTTCTGGCTCCGCTGTCCGCTCCCCCTACGGCCGTGGGCGATCCTGCCGACGACAAGCGGGCCGAGGCGGCCCGTATCCAGTCCCAGCTGGAGGCCCAGGGCGAGAAGGTCAGCATCGCCACCGAGCGGTTCAACCGCGCCCAGCTCCAGCTGGAGCGGGTGAAAGCCTCGATCGAGAAGATCGAGACGGACCTGCGCCGGTCCAACGAACGGTTCACCCTGGTGAAGGGCAGGCTGGCCCGAGTGGCGGTGGTCGCCTACACCCACGGCGGGGCGAACGCCACGCTCAGTCGCCTGGCTCGGAGCCGCGATGGCGCCCAGCTCGTCGCTCGCCGGCAGTACCTCCAGGTGGCGGCCAACGACCAGCGGGTGCTGCTCGGCGAGCTCCGGTCGGCCAAGGAGGACCTCACCGACCTACGCACCAAATTGACCCGGGAGGAGAAGGACGCCCAGGAGGTCGCGGAGGAGGCGACCTCCCTGCGGCGCGAAGCGGTCGCCGCCGAGGACGCGCAGCGGGCCATCCTGAGCCGGGTGCAGGGCGAGGTGGCCGACCTGGTCGCCGCCGAAGAGGCCCGCCGGGCACAGGAGGAGGC
>JALZEC010000043.1 GCA_030862235.1 Actinomycetota bacterium
ACTACAGCGTGGCGGACGCTGCGCTGCTGTTGGGTACCGAGCGCAGCAAGATCGAGCGGGATGCGACGATTCCTAAGCCTCGATCCACCGACCAGCCTTCGGGCTGCCCCGATCAGGGTTGCCGGACGCTGAGTACGTCGTGACGGTTGGTTCGCGCCGAGAGCGGCCGCGAACACAACGCGTCGAGGAGGATCCGGGCGGAGGTGTGCTGTCAGCGCATGATCTCGTCTGCGGCTGCGCCCGGCCGCCGGTCTGACTTCAGCCTGTGTCGGGAAGCGTTCGCAGGCGCTCGAGTCGGCGGCTGAACCATCCCGCCCAAGGCCAGCCCGCAGGGCACCGCAGGATCAGCCGACCGGCGTGGTTCACGAGCCGAGCGGGGACGCCGATGAGACAGGTCCGCACCGTGCGGGCCACGGTCAGCTCGTCGACCGGACGTGGAAGCCCGAGGTTCACCGTCCAGCGGAGGAGGTTGTGGGCCAGCACCGCGCAGCACAGCCAGGCGCCGTTGGCGAAGAACCGCCCGGAGGGTACGTGCTCCATGCCGGCTCCCTCCTTGAGGTCGCGGATGGCGAGCTCGGTCACCGCGTGCTGGCGGTGGAAGGCATCGACGTCGGCCGCCTCGCCGTCGAGGTCGGTGAGGAAGGCGTGGTGGCGCCAGTCGGGCCACAGCCGGGCCTGGGCCTTGTCCGTGAGCCGGGTCCGGCGCACGATCAGCCGGCGGCCCTTGTAGACGCACTCGGCCACCTCGGCCTGGCCGTCAGGCGTGTAGTCGATCTCCGCCCATGCTGACTCGTCGATAGCCGCGATCGCCCTGGCCACCGCCGCATGCCCGGTGCGCACGGCCACCGTGTAGCGCACGTCGAGGCGTTGGAGGACGGCGATGGTGTCGTTGGACCAGAAGCCGGAGTCGAAGCGCATGACGACCTCGCCGGAAGCGCCTGCCCGGCGGACGCGGGCCACCAGCTCCTCGATGAACCGCCGCGCTCCCCGGGCGGTGTTGGCCGAGCCCTTGCGCAGCCGAGCGTGCAGCACCTCGCCGGTGTCGGCCCTCGTCGCCAGCAGCGGGTGGTAGCCCAGGACCCGGGTGTAGCCGAAAGCCGCCCCCTGCTTGAGCTTGCCGATCACTGCACAGATCGTCGAGTCCACGTCGATGATCAACCGGCGCGCTCCCGGGCCGGCGCCCAGGTCCCACGCCCGTCGCAGCGACTCACCCACGACGGCCTCGAGCTGGCGGACGTGGCCGAAGGTGAACGCCCGCAGGAACGTGCCCAGGGTGGAGGGAGCCATCACCCGGTGCGGGAGCACGTGCTGGGTGCCCCCCGAACGCAGTACGTCGGCGTGGTCGATGTGGGAACCGCCGGCGACCATGGCGTGGACCAGGGTCAGCACCTTGCGGCCAGGCAAAGCCCCACCGACCCTTCCGCCGAGGCGGACCGTGGCGTTCACGAGGCCCTCGAGCCCGAGTCTGGTGACGAGGGTTCCCACCAACAGGAGCCCGGCGTTCGCTACCAGGTTCGGGTCGTCGAAGCTCACCCCGAGCCGGTCCAGGTTGCGCGAGACTCGGCTCACTGAAAGTGCCTCCTGTGGCTGGTGGCTTGACGACCTCAGAGACCGTCATCGTCCCAGTTCAGGGGGCACTTTCCGCGGATGCGCGCCGGCCCTCAGCGGCTATTCATCGGTGGATCGAGGCTTAGTGGCGCTCCACCACTCCTTCCACGAGGATCCGGTTGGTGTCGGCCAACTCCAGGATCGCTCGGGCCCCTACGACGAGCTCTGAGGCCACCCTGCCTTCGGCGTCGACCAATACGGCTGACGGCGTGCCGGGAGCCCCGAAGGCGCGGCCTGCAGCGAACGACTCGTCCAGCACCACGGTGGAGACGAGGCTTAGCTGTCTGTTCGCCTCCGCGACTGCTGGGGCTTGACCGGATCGAGTACGTCCAACTTCGACGCCTGTTCGTGCTCGCTCGGACAACCCACGGCGAGAGCCGGCCAGATCCCGGCTGGGCGCGGTTCAGACTCCCGGGACTTGGCGGCAACCGAGGGTCTCGTTCACGTCGGCGGCGGCCGTGAGGCGCTTGTCGCGGGCCGCCGCCTCGTTCTCGGCGACGTGGAGCGGGCCAGAAATGTGCTCCGAGCGTTGGGCTTGGACAATCCCCTACTGCCAGGTTCCGATGAGCCGTCAGGGACGACGCATCCTGGCGCGGGTCGGGCGACATGTCATCGAGCCGACGACTGGTCAGCTGCCCTCGAGACCGCCGGCGAGATGATCGATGCCTTCCTTGAGGCTCGCGATTTCCGCTCAGAAGGTGCGAAATGCCATTCGCTTTGGAGCGCAAACGCGTGCGCCCAGCTTGGCGACACCGCACCATCGTCGACGGACTCGACGCCGCGAGCGTCATCGTGGTCGATGGTTTCTCTGTCGTCCCGTCCCCTCACGTTCTCGACGAGTGCTGACCGTCCCACAAC
>JALZEC010000071.1 GCA_030862235.1 Actinomycetota bacterium
GCGGAGGGCCTGGTGCAGGGCGTTGGCGGCGGTGAAGCCGTGGTGGACGACGTCCCAGTCGCCGAAGTCGTTCTGCGTGTGGAAGCGCGTGATTCGCAGACCGGCGGCGAGCCCGAGTGCCCGTCCCAGCTGCTCGGGGGTGGCCCCCGCGGCAGCTGCACGACAGATTGCCTCGACCACGCCTTTCGGGTCGTCCTCCAGCAGCTCCCAGCCCAGCGCGCTCACACCGTCCGGGTCGGGGAAGGACTCGCCGTCGGCGCGTCGCCGCTCGCCCTCGGCGAGGAGGTCGGGCAGGCGGCGAGTGGTCAGCTCGATGAGGGCAGCCAGATCGTGGGGGTGGCGCCAGCGTCCGCCCTCTTCGGAGCGGGAAGCGCGAGCGGTCTGGTCGACGAGCGTGGGGAGTACGACGGCCGCCGCCTCCCAACCAAGGTGGTCGAGGAGCTCGAACGCCTTGTTGGTGAAGTCGAGGGTGTGGCCGCCGTCGAGGAAGACGTGGTCGGTGGCGGCGGCGAACATCATCCGGGAGACGACCGACGGGGGGTGGCCGCCTTCGATGGCGGTGACGAGCGTGCGCTCGGCGGCATCGGCCGAGCGGGTCTCGATGAACCGCCGGTACCAGGAGATGAGGCGGGCGGCGGGGATGTCGGCCGAGCCGAGCGAGGTCAGCGGGAAGCGGGGTGGGCGGTTGCGGGTGTCCCGGGCCACGAACGCCAGGCCGTGGACGAGAGCCAACGCCCGGTCTTCGGGGGCGAGCATGGGGATGAGGTTGGCCATGGCGGTCAGGACGGTGAGACCGGAGCCCCAACCCGCCTGGCGGTTCGCGGTCCCGAAGTCGACCCCGGTGCGGACGATCTGCGCCACGGGCACGCCGGCGTCGAGCAGGCCCATGACCGCCTTGGCCATGACCAGGGAGAGGCCCTGCTCCAGGCCTTCGGCGAGCCGCCGCTGCAGGTGCTCGACCTGCCCGTTGGCACCGTCAGACAGCACGTAGACGTCGTCGCCGTCGATCTCTACCGGGAAGGCCCGGACGTCGTCGGCGAAGGGATCGAGCGTCCCGCCGGTCGCCAAGTCGAAGCGGGCGTGGTGCCAGTGGCACGTGAGCAGCCCTTCCTCGACGGTGCCCCGGTGCAGGGGGAAGCCCATGTGCGGACAGCGGTCGTCGAGGGCGAAGGCGCGCCCCTCACCGTCCCAGAAGACACAGACGGGATGGTTGCCCGCTTTGGTGACCAGGCGGCCCTGCTTCTTCAGATCCTCGAGACTGCCGGCGCGAACACGCATGGCCCAATCGTCGCGCCAAGAAGGAGGAACGGTTTGTCGCTCGGCCCGGCGCGGTACGAAACGACCAGCGCAGGTGACCCAGGGGAGCGAGATGGACCTAGGGCGAATCCTCCGGGAACGCCTCCGACAGGCGTTCGAGTCCGGCCCCGCTCCAGAGGAGGACGCGCCGACGAATGGCTCGCCCGCCCGCCCGGTCGCCGACCCGGGCAAGGTGACGTCCGTCTACTGCGACGCCAGGGTCACGATCATCCACCGCACGGGCGAGAACCCGGTCATCCGGCTGGACGACCAGCTGGACGGCGAGCGTTTCCGCAGCCCTCGGTCAGCGGCGGTTGTCGCGAAGGGCCAGGAAGGCCAGCGGTAGCGAGGACACGAGGATCAGCAGGAGGGCGGGGGCGGCCGCCCGACCGAGGAAACCCTCGCTGGTAGACGCCCACACCCGGGTGGCCAGGGTGTCCCAGCCGGTCGGACCGAGGAGCAGGGCGGCGGGCAGCTCCTTCATGGCGGTGAGGAAGACGAGGGCGTAGGCGGCGACCGCTCCCGGCCTGACGAGGGGGACGAGCACCCGCCACGCCGTACGCAGCCGGCTGGCCCCCAGAGAACGGCTGGCCTCCTCCAAGCGGGGGCTGATCTGGGCGAGGGTCGCCCGGATGGCACCCACCCCCTGGGGCAGGAAGAGCACGAGGTAGGCGAGAACCAGCATGCCCACCGTCTGGTAGAGGGGCGTGGCGATCCGGGCCCCGAAGAAGACGAGCGAGAGGGCGACGACCAGTCCGGGGAGGGCGTAGCCGGCGTAGGCCGCCCCTTCGGTCCAGCGGGCGACCCCGCCCTGGCGTCGAGCGCTGAGAACGGCCACCGGCCAGGCGGCGACCACCGCGGCCATGGCCCCGAGGGCGGAGGCCTGCGTGGAGTGGCCGGCGGCACGCAGCGTCTCCCCCAAGTCGATGCCCTCCCGGGCGCCGACGACGAGCCAGGTCACGAGGGTGGCCACGGGCAGGGCCAGGCCGAGCACGACGACCAGGGCAAGGGCGGCGGCAGCAGGAAGACGCCACCGGCCCAAGAGGACGGGACGAGGTTCACGGGTGCTGCGGGCGGACACGACCCGGGACCGGGAGCGGATGAGGGCCTCGGCGGCGACGACGGCCAGGGACACGACCGCCAGCACCAGGGCCAGCACGGCGGCCGCCGAGTGGTCGAGCGATCCCTTGTACTGCACGTAGATGGCCCGGGTGAACGTGTCGTAGCGCAGGAGGGACACGGCGCCGAAGTCGGCCAGCGTGTACAGAGCGGCCAGGAGGGCGCCCGCGGCGGCGGCGGGCGCCATCTGCGGGAGCGTGACCCGCCGGAACGTCTCCCACTGGCCGGCTCCGAGACTGCGGCTCACCTCCTCCAGGGCGGGATCCAGTCGCCGCAGGGCCCCCCGTACGGTGAGGGTCACGTAGGGGAAGGTGGACAGGGACAGGGCCAGCCACGCCCCTACGAAGCCGTACAGCTCGGGGAGCCGTTCGACCCCGAATGGACCCAGCCAGCGGGCGATTGTGCCTCGCGGGCCGAAGGTGGCGACCACGGCCAGGGCGGCGACGTAGGAGGGGACGGCCAGGGGGAGGGCGGTGAGCACGGTGAACAGCCGCCGGGCAGGCAGGTCGGAGCGAGCGGTCAGCCAGCCCACCGGCACCCCGATGAGCACCGCCGTCGCCGTGACCGCCGCCGCCAGCCCCAGGCTGCGAATCAGCAGCTGCCCCGTCCGGGCGGTGAAGATCAGGTCGGCGGCCGGGCCCAGCCCCACCTCCCGGGCCCGGACCACCAGGTAGGTGGCGGGCAGGAGGGCCACCGCCCCCGCCAGGACGGCGGCGGCGACGAGCAGGACCCCGCCCTGCTTCTGGCCGGGCTTGGGAGCGGCGGCCGCCGCCGCGGCGGCGTCTCCCTCCCGGGTGGGCGGGAGACCCAGCTCGTCCTCGACCTGGGAGGGGTGGAGGGGAATGGCCAAGGCGCTGCGGGCTAGAGGATGCCGAGCCGGGTGAGCATGTCGATCGTCCCCTTGGCGTCGTCCAGGCGGGCGAGATCAACCTCGGGCTTGGCCAAGGTCGTGATCTGCGGCAGCGAGGGGTCGGCCTGGACGCTGGGCACCACCGGGAGCTCGAAGGTCTTCTCGGCGAAGTACTCCTGCGCCTCGTCCGACAGCAGGTACTCGATCAGCCGGCGGGCGTCGGCCTCGTGCTTGGCCCCGCGGATGATGCCGGCGGCCGACACGTTGACGAGCCCGCCCGGGTCGCCGGCGCCGTAGTACTTGTTGGCCGCCTTGCCGGCGTGCCCCTCGGCCCTGGCTCGGAACAGGTAGTAGTGGTTGACGAACCCGGTGTCGACCTCGCCCCGGCCGACGGCGTCGAGGATGGCCACGTTGTTGGGGAACACCTTGGGCTCGTTGGCCTTGACCCCCCGCAGCCACTCTTCGGCCGCCCCGTCTCCCTTCATCGCGCGGAAGGCGGTGACGAACGCCTGGAAGGAGCCGTTGGTCGGGGCCCACGCCACCCGGCCCTTCCACTTCTGGTCGGTGAAACCGGCGATGTCGGCCGGCAGGTCGTCCTCCCTGACCCTGTCCGTGTTGAAGGCGACGACCCGGGCCCGTCCCGACAGGCCGACCCACTGGTTGTCGGGCGAGCGGAACTGCACGGGCACCTTGTCCACGATGGCGTCGTCCAGCCGCTGGAGGCGGCCGGCCTTGGCCACCTGCCCGATGTTGCCGGCGTCCTGGACGATGAGGACGTCGGCCCGCGGGTTGTTGCCCTCCTCGAGCACGGCGCCCGCCACCTCGGCCGAGTCCCCGTACCGGACCCGGACCTTGATGCTTCGGTGGTCCTCGAACTCCTTGATCAGCGGTCCGATGAGGTCGGCGGTGCGCCCCGAGTAGACCACGAGGTCACCCTCGTCGCTCGTGCAGGCCGCGCCCGTGAGCAGCAAGGCCAGGACCAGGGCGACGGCTCCCGTCCGGCGCAGCTTCATTTCGGTACCCCTTCCAAAACTTGTTCGGTGTACCGAAGATTACTGGCAGGCGGTGCCGCCGTCAGGTGAGGCCAGCGAAGGCGACAACCTGCTCGACGACCTCGACGCGTACCCGGTCGCCGCTGGCGAACAACCGCTCGCTCCCGGCCCGGGCCCGCAGGACGAGCTCAAGGGCACCGGCAGTGATGGACACGTCCACCAGCTGGTCGTGCCCGAAGTAGGTGGCGGCCAGCACCCGTCCCTCGCCGCCGGCGTCGGCCGTGAGCCGTACCGCCTCCGGCCGGACGACGGCCAGCGCCGGCCCCGGAGGAGGCGGGTCGCCGGCCGGGAGCAGCCGGCCGAGGGGCGTCTCGAGAGCGTGACCGTCGCTGTGGGCGGCGATCAGGCCGGCGTCCCCTACGAACCGG
Source organism: Actinomycetota bacterium (assembly GCA_030862235.1). Taxonomy (GTDB): domain Bacteria; phylum Actinomycetota; class Acidimicrobiia; order Acidimicrobiales; family AC-14; genus JALZEC01. The sequence goes on from JALZEC010000071.1 coordinate 4,686, forward strand.
GCGACGAAGGGATCAGCCGGCTTCCGGTAGACGTCATTGGGCGTTCCCACCTGCCTGACCCGACCCCGGTCGAGGACGGCAACCCGGTCAGCCAGGGACAGCGCCTCCTCCTGATCGTGGGTCACCAGCACGACGGTGGCGCCCGCTGCCCGCAGGATGTTCGCCACTTCTGTGCGCATGCGGGCGCGCAGGACGGCGTCGAGGTTGGCGAACGGCTCGTCGAGCAGGACGACGTTGGGGCGGGGGGCGAGGGCACGGGCGATGGCGACTCGCTGCTGCTGCCCGCCGGAAAGCTCGGCCGGGTAGCGCCGACCCAGGTCCTGGAGGCCGACCAGCTCGAGCACCTCGGCCACCCGCGCCTGCCGGCGGGGGTCCTTGCGACGGCCCGGCAGCCCGTAGGCGACGTTTCCGGCCACGGTCAGGTGGGGGAAGAGGGCATGGTCCTGCACGACGATCCCGACCCGCCGGCGCTCGGGAGGGACGAACGTGCCCGGCCCGGAGACGAGCCGCCCACCGACCGTGACTGTCCCGGCGTCGGGAGCCTCGAACCCGGCGATTAGGCGGAGGAGCGTCGTCTTCCCGCACCCGCTGGGACCCAGAACGGCCAGGAGCTCACCCGTGCGGACGTCGAGGTTGATCCCGTCGAGGGCGACGACCGCGCCGTAGGTGCGCCGCAATCCTGCGCACGCGACGGCAACGTCAGCAGTGGTGAGGGCGGGCGTCGGCGGGGTGGCGGGTGGCGCGGCCGCCACCGCTGGTTCCGTGCGAAGACCCTCAGCCATCGAACTCGACCGTATCGGGGGTGGGATTGATATCGCGACGAGCACGGTACTAGGCACCCTGAAGAGAAATTGTTAGGGTCGCCTACATTCAGCTCTTCGCCTTCTCGACTGACCCGTCCTTCGCCCACCGGCTGGTCGCCGCCGGGGCCACCGGGATCGTCGTCGACTGGGAGCACCGAGGGAAGCGCGCCCGGCAGGCAGGAGCAGATACACAAGTCAACGCCGACACGCCGGCGCACTTGGCCGCTGTCCGGGCCGCGACCGGCGGCCGCGTGCTGTGCCGGGTCAACGGCTGGGGTCCGTGGACGGCGGCCGAGATCGACCTCGCCGTCTCCCTCGGGGCCGACGAGGTGCTCCTGCCCATGGTCCGGCGGCCCGAGGAGGTGGACGCCGCGGCGGACGCCGTGGGCGGCCGGTGCGGCCTCGGCATCCTGGTGGAGACGACCGACGCCGTCCGTCGCGTGGAGGCGCTGCTCGGGCGGACGCTGTCCCGGGTGTATGTGGGGCTGAACGACCTGATGATCGACCGGGGCGCCCGCAACCTGTTCGTGCCGCTGGTGGACGGGACTGTCGATCGCATCGCTAAGGCTGCCGCTGCCGCCGGCGTTCCCTTCGGCGTGGCCGGGCTGACCCTGCCCGAGGGAGGCCGGCCCGTGCCGTGCCGGCTGCTCACCGCTGCCCTGGCCCGTCTGGGGGCAGGGTTCACCTTTCTCCGGCGGTCGTTCCACGCCGACATCACCGGCCGTGATGTGAGGACGGAGGTTCCGCGCATCCTCGCTGCAGTCGAAGCCGCTCGGGGACGGGATACGGAGCGCGTGGCCGCCGAGCACGCCGAACTGGCCGCCGTCGTCGGCGTGCTCAGGGAGGACGAGGCGGTATGAGAGCGCTCGTCACCGGCGCCGGTGGGTTCGTGGGAGCCCACCTCGTCGCCCGCCTGGTGGCCGACGGATGGGACGTGGTGGGAACGGTCCGGCCCGGGTCGGGGCCCGGGGCTTCGGCCAACGAGCCGCGGCGGAACGCCGTCGAGCCACGGTCGGCCGCCGCCCAGCCACCCGGCGCCGAGCGACTGGCCGCCCTGGGCTGCCTTGGCCCCGGCCGGGTGGAGCTCGTGGCCGCCGACCTGCCCGACCGCGACCAGGTGGCCGCGGTGGCCCGGCACGCCGATCCGGACGTGGCCTTCCTCCTGGCCGCCGCTCGGGCCGACGCCACCCCCGAGGACCGGGCCGCCACGGCGGCGGTCAACACTTCGAGCGGAGTCTGGATCGTCGACGCCCTGTCACCCCGCTGCCAGGCCGTCGTCCGCCTCGGATCCTCGACCGAGTACGCCGCCGCCGACGGGCCGATGAACGAGGACACGCCCCTGCGTCCCCGGGGCTTCTTCGGGGCGACCAAGGCGGCGGGCTCCCTGCTGGTCGTGGCCGCCGCCGACCGGCGAGGCCTGCGGTCGGCCGTCCTCCGTGCCTTCCAGGTGTACGGCCCCCACGACCACCCGGGCCGGTTGGTTCCAACCGCTGTGCGGGCCGCCCGCAACGGCGCCACCTTGCCCCTCACCAGACCGGGCCGGGGGCGCGACTGGGTCTACGTGGACGACGTGGTCGAGGCCTGTCTGCGGGCGGCGGTGGCCGACAACCTCCGTCCCGGTCAGGTGCTCAACGTGGGCACCGGGCGGCAGGTGGCCAACGAGGCGGTGGTCGCCGAGCTCGAGCGGGTCAGCGGCCGGCGCATCGTCACTACGCCCGGCGCACACCCCGGCCGGCACTGGGACACGACCTCCTGGGTCTGCGACCCCTCCCTCGCCCGCGACCTCCTCGGGTGGGAGGCGAAGGTCGACCTGACCGAAGGGCTGCGCCGGTGCTGGGAGGCGGTCGAGTGAGGCGGGTCTCGGTCGTGACGCCCGTCTACCGGAACGCGCTCACCGTCCCCGCCCTCGCCCAACGAGTGGGCGCCGCTCTCGCCGGCCGCTCATGGCGTCTCCGCCTCGTCGTGGACGGCTCGCCCGACGGCAGCTTGGAGGTCGCCCGCCAGCTGGCGGCTGACGACGACCGGATCGCCGTCACCGCCCTGCCCACCAACGCCGGGCAGCACCCGGCGCTGGCCCGTGGCCTGCGCGACGAGGGCGGAGCCGACGCCTGGGTCTGCCTCGATGCCGATCTCCAGGACCCACCCGAGGCCATCCCGCTCCTGCTCGACCGCCTGGCCGCGCTCCCCGCCGACGCCGTCTTCGCCGGCCGGCGTGGCACCTATGAGCGGCCCGGCCGCCTGGCGACCGCCCGCCTGCACCGCCTCGCCCTGAGCTCGATCACCGGACTCCCTCCCGACGCCGGTGCGTTCCTGGCCCTCGGCCCCGTTGCGTGGCACGCCGCCGTCCGACGGGACGCACCGAGCATCGTCGCCGCTATCGGGGTGGCCGGGCTGACCGTCGCCTCGGTCCCCGTCGAACGGGCCCGGCGGGCATCGGGCACATCGGCGTGGACGTCCGCCGCCCGTCTCCGTCAGTCACGCCAGACGCTCACCTGGGCGCTGAGGCATCACGGGCCGCTCACCCACCGCTGCACCACCGTGTCGGTGTAGCGACCGTCGAATCGCCGCTCGTCTGCGACCCGCATCCCCCGAGCCACCAGCTCAGCCTCCATGACCGCCACCTTGGCGCTGTCGCCCTTGACGCCGCCGCTCGATCGCCGCACCACCCACAGCCTTCGGGCCTCGGGAACCGAGGGCGGTGCCAGCACGACGTCGGACACGATCTCCCGGTGGTCTCGCCGACTGAAGTGGTCGAGACCAAGTGCATCCCATCGGGCAGGAGCGACGACCGGTTCGCCCACCTGGTGCCGGTCGGCGACGTACTCCACCGCCCCCCGGATGTCCTCCTTCGGGCCCCGCCCGATGTCCACCCCCGTTGCCCACACCGAGACGGCGAGGACGGCGCCGGCCGCGGCCAGGGTGAGGGCGGCCCGCTGGCGGCCCACCCAGATCACCCCCAGGGCGACGAGGATGGCCAGCCCGGCAGCCGCCGGCAGCAGGTAACGGTCGACGAACACGGGCCGGACCAGCTCGAGCAGGGCGACGACCCCGATCGGCACCGCCGACCAGGCGGCGCCGACCACCCTCGCCGGCAGCGGTCCGGCCAGGAGGCCGGCGACGCCAAAGCCGATGGTGAGCACGGCGAGGGCCAGGTTCCGTCCCGACCACGAACGCAGCACCAGCCGCGGGACGTCCAGGCTCCCCACACCCTGCAGCCACTCCGCCCCGGATGTTCCGACGCCGTTGGCCACGGCGGTGGCGACGAGAGCCAGGGCGGGCACCGCGGCCGCGGCTGTCGTGCCCGCCACCGGCAGGGCCAGTCGTCGGCGGAGGACGAGGGCAGCCACGGCGAAACCGGCGACGACCAGGAGGGCGAACCAGTGCAGGAGCCCGGCGGCGGCGGCGCCGACTCCATACAGGAGAAGGGCGCCCCGCCTGCGTCTCTGCCCTTCGGCTGCCAGCCAGCGAGCCAGTCCCAGGGCGGCGAGGGTGACGGCGAGCAGGGCGAGGGAGTATCCCCTCGCTTCGGCCGCGTACTGGACGAGGAACGGGTTGGCGCCCAGGACCAGGCCGGCCACCAGCGCAACCCAGGGCCCGGCCAGTGTTCGAACCGCGGCCGCGAACACCCCAACCGCACCCACCGCTCCCAGCAGCGACAGCAGGCGGAGCCCGAACTCGTCCGCCTCGAGCCCGGTTAGGGAGAGCCAGGCGTGGACGACCAGGTAGTACGGCCCGTTGTAGGACGGCGGTGCGTCCCGCAGGTACGGGATCGGGCCTTCACCCCGGACGATGGCTGAGACGAGGTCCCCCGGAGCGAGGGGCGCCACTTCAGCCGTGTACACCTCGTCGTACCAGAGGCTGTGGTCGTGACTCACGGTCCAAGCCCCGAGCAGAGCCGCCACCACGGCCGGGAGCACCCAGCAGGCGGCACTCCACCAGACCGCTCGCTTTCCGTCGTCTTCGCCGAGCGCGGGGGCAGACGACTCGGGGGACGCGGTTCGGGACGGCGCGCTCACGGCGCCCTCACTAGCAGGCGCGAGGTAGGTCCAGCGCATGGGCCCGGTAGGGGCGAGCCTCTCGAAGGGGGGATACTTCTCGCCGTCGCCGCCGCCCAAGGCAGCCAGGAGGACTGAACGTGCAGATGCCGAAGCCGACCGACGCCGACCGGGAGCGCTTCTTGTCGCTCGTCCCGTCAACCCCGGGTGTCGAGGTGAAGCCGATGTTCGGCAACCTCGGCGCCTTCGTGAACGGGAACATGTTCATGGGACTGTTGGGTGCCGATATCGGCGTCCGGCTCGCCGCCCCTCATCGGGAGCGGCTGCTCGCCGAACCGGGGTCGGCGCCGTTCGGTCCGAGTGAGCGGCCGATGAGGGACTACGTCACGCTCCCCGCCGACTGGTCGCTGTCGGAGGCGGGGCCCTGGATCGAGCTGGCTTTCAGCGACGCCGCCGCCCTGCCACCCAAGCAACCCAAGCCGCGGGCAGCGAAGAAGGCGACCAAGTCGAAGAGGTCATGAGCAATTCGCGGCCGGCTCGGTCATTGAGGCCAAGCGGTCCCGACCACCACCCGCGGTCAGAGCGACCGGATCACGATGGACCTCCGGCCGGCGCGATGAACCGTTGGGGTGCCGGAGCACGACAGGATGGCGTGAACGGACGCGGAGGGAACGGATGAATATGTCTCGGGTGCGGAGGGTCGTCGCGCTCGTAGCTGTCGCCGGCTTGGGCCTGGCGGGCTGCGGCGATGACGAGGAGGAGGCGGGGAGTCAGCCGACCACCTCCGCGGCAATCGCGAGCAGTGCGGCCGACGCGACGGCGGACATGGTCGACACCCAGGGACGCGCCCTTGGGCGCGTCACCTTCTCCGAGCAGGGCGGTCGAACTGTGGTCGATGTCTCCCTGCGGGGGCTGACCCCGGGCTTCCACGGGTTCCACATCCACGCCGTGGGCAAGTGCGAACCTCCGTTCACCACCGCTGGCGGTCACCTGGCCGTAGGTGACCAGGGCCACCCGGACCACGCCGGCGACCAGCCCGTGCTCCTCGTGCTCGGAGACGGAACGGCCGAATTGCGGTTCACCACAGACCGGTACCGCCTGAGCGACCTGCTGTCCACGGACGGCAGAGCGGTCATCGTCCACGCCGCCGCCGACAACTACGGCAACGTACCGACCCGCTACGCGCCGGCAGTGGACGAGAACACGACCCGCACGGGCGACGCCGGCGACCGGATTGCATGCGGCGTGGTCAAGGGGGCGTGAGGAAGGCCTCACGTGCTATCCGTAACCGGTGCCGTGAAGACCCGGACCGGCGATGAGCCGCCGACCATTCAGGACCAGTTGGAGGACGCCAAGCGGCACCGTCCCCGCCGGGTGGCGCTGGACGACGACGGGGCGTCTCACCCGATGGATCCGGGCGGTCTGCTGCTCGGCTTGGAGGCGGACGGCCGGCTCCACCGCGATCGCGGGTTGGGGCGCATCTATCACTTACGGGGCGTGTCGTTCCGGGAGAGCCTGCCGTCCAACAGCCTCCACATCACGGTGCACGGGAACAGGCTCTCTGCCCATGTCGACCGGGTCTCGCCCCTGGGCATCACTGAGGAGCGGGGCCCGCGGTACTCGCTCCGGCGGGCCGCGACACACAACGTGGCGGGGATGGCGGAAGACCTCGTCCGGTTGCTGCGGGGTCGCCAGGGTGACCACCGGTGCGAGCTGAACTGTGAGTGGGTGTGGGATCCGGCAGAGAGCGAGCCCGATCCCCGGGATCTGCTCGACGGCGGCGCGGCGTTGTGGAGCGTCCAACTCGAGGCGCGTGTGACGGGGTCGCTGGACGGGGGACGACTTCGTGCGGCCGTCGCGGCCGTGCTCGGGAACCGGGCGATGGAAGAGGTTCCCCTGGAAGTCGTCGACTGCCCGGACGACGCCTCCCTGGGCGCAGCAAGAGTCCGGCTTCAGGCCGACGCCGTCCCGCCTGGCAAGTGGCCGCCGTTCCGCGCCTGTCTGGCCCGTCACCCGAAGGGCGACGTCCTGATGTTCAACCTCAACCATGCGGCGACCGACGGCTTCGGGGCCATGCGGGTGCTGGACTGCATGGCCGGCGCCTATGCCGCGGGCACCGCGCCGGATCCGCCGCTCGAGTTCGTGGCCACGCGCACCATACCGGTGCGCCCGGCATCGGCCCCCGTGTCACCGGCAATGGCGGTCTACAGGACGCTGGTCGAGCGGCTGCGGGACAAGCTGGCCCGGCCGGCGCAGCTCATACGTGACGGCGAGGTTGACGAGCCGGGCTACGGCTTCCACCTCGTCAGACTGTCGCCGGCGGAGACGGCGCGCGTCATCGACATCCAGCGTCCCGGTACGAGCCGCAACAGGCTGATGGCGGCCCTGCACCTGGCCATTGGGGAATGGAACCGCGAGCACGGATGGCCGGGGCGCCAGATCGGGGTGCTCACTCCGGTGAACTTGCGACCTCCCGAATGGCGCGAGGAGAAGATCGGGAACTTCTCGGTCACCGCACGGGTGTCCAGCCGGCGGCGCCATCGGTCGGACGCCGCAATCGCGCTCAGGACCGTTACCGCCCAGACCACTCGCAACAAGCGGACGCGTACCGGCGTCGCCCTGATCGACGCGCTGGGCCGAACCGGTCTTCTCGGCCTGTGGGCGAAGCAGTCCCTGGTTGTGCTCCAGCCTCTGACCCGCAACCGCCTGGTGGACACGGCCATGCTCGCCCACCTTGGCTGGTTCGACGGCGCTCCGTCGTTCGGAGAGGAGGCCGGTGAGACCACCGAGATCTGGTCCTCCGTTCCCGCCCGGGCGCCCCTCGCCCTCTGCCTCGGGACGCTCACTGTCAACGGATGCCTGCACCTGACGGTCCGATACCCGCGCCGCCTCTTCAGCGCCGACGCTGCCCGGCGTTTCGCCGACTGCTATCTGGCCAACATCCACCGGGTCGCAGAAGTCCCCGCCTAGGGACTAGCTAACCTCGCCGCCAATGACCTCTGTCCGTACGGCCACCGTCTCCGCACCGCGCCAGCTCGACATCCGGGAAGCCGATGTGCCGAAGCCGGCGGGCGAGCACGTCGTCGTCCAAGTCCGCTACTGCGGCGTGTGCGGGACCGACGTCCACGGCTTCGAGTCCCCCGACCTCTTGCCCCGGGCCGTGTTCGGACACGAGTGGACCGGCACCATCGTCGACGCGGGCGAAGGCGTCGAGACGGTCAGCGTCGGCGACCGGGTGAGCGTTGCGGTCGGACCGCCGTGCGGTCGTTGCTCGATGTGCCGCTCAGGAAACGCCGACCACTGCGACACCGCCTTCGCTGAAGCCAACGGCGTGACACCCGACGCGCCCGACCACGGAGGCTTCTCCACCCATCTCACCGTCTCGGAACGCCGAGTCGTGAAGCTCCTCCCAGGCTTGAGCGACGAGCAGGGCGCGCTGGTCGAGCCGACGGCGGTGACGTTCCGGGCGGTGCGGCGTACCACCGTCCCGCTCGGGTCGGTCGTGGTCGTGCAGGGGGCCGGACCGATCGGGCTGTTGTGTGCCCAGCAGGCCCGTCACGCGGGCGCGGCACGGACGTTCGTCGTCGAGCCGGTCCCCGCCCGCCGAGAGGCGGCAAATGCGCTGGGCTTCGCCGACGCGTTCGAGCCGGGTGCGATGTTCACCGATGCTCTACGGGCAGCGACCGACGGCCGGGGTGCCGACGTCCTGTTCGAATGCACGGGGGTGGCGAAGCTCCTTCAGCCGTCCGCCGAACTCGTCCGCCGTGGCGGGATGCTGTCGCTGGTGGGCTACACCGCCGAGCTGTCGTCGGTCTCCTATGGCGATTGGGTGGCCCGCGAGCTCCGGCTCGTCGCCTCGCTGGCGTACACACACCAGGACTTCCTCGGCGCGATGGCGATGCTCGCTTCCGGGGCGGTCGAGGTCGGGCCGGTCATCACCGGAACGGTGGGGCTGTCGGAGCTCGCGGCCGTGCTGACGGATCTCCGTTCAGGCAGCACGCAGCACGCCAAGGTTCTGGTCGACCCGACGCGCTGACTGGCCTTCCAGAGGGAGCTGCGCGCACTGGTCCCGGCGACTGGCGGGCGGAGGCCAGCGAAGAGTGGTGTCCCCCAGCCAAAGGTTCATGTGAGGGGCAGACCTGGCCCCGATAACGCCTGGAGAACAAGGCAATGATGCCGGTCGACACGATTTGCTGTGCTCCGAGGACGACGAACACGGCCGAGCTGATCGTGATCGCGTGGATCTCATCCAGGAGGGCAACCTCGGGATGTCTCGAACATCTTCACAAAGCTGGCGGTAGCCGATCGCGCCCAGTTGATCGTATTGGCGCGAGAAGCGGGCATCGGGCACGGCGGGCCCGGCTAGGTGCATTCGCCGCATCCGGAGGAGCTGTCGTCACTGCTCGGGGTCCGTCCTGGGGACGGCGACCAGTGGTTCGATGTGGACAGGCCGCGCGCTACCTTTGGTCACTGCTGCATCCTTGGATCGTGCCTAGGGTCGGCGTACATGGGCGGGCAGCCGCGATTTATGGCTTCGGGGCGCAGTTCGTAGTGCCAGGGTTCGTTCCTATAGATCTGGCACAGCCCGTATTTGGCGCCGTGTTTGGACAGCCACGTCGTGGCATCGAAGGGCTCAATGTCGACCGCGTCCCCCGATACGTGAGCAGACGTGTTGGGGGTGGCCACCCATCGGGCAGCTTCCTCTTCTGAGCCGTACTTCGAGACCGCCTCATGAAGCAGCTGTTCCTGGTACTCCACGGAACGCCAACCGCTATCGACGTAGAACTCGACCCCGTCGTCCGCGGCATCAGTTGCCGCTCGGCGCAGCGCGCGGAGCAGAGCGGGGTCGAGTTTGGCCACGGCCGGGACTTCGTCATCGAAGACCGTCACGCCGTCAGGGACGGCGCCGTCTTCCTCCCCAAGTGGTATCGCAGGATGCCGCCGGAGACGTCGATCGTGGTCGTCGTGCCGGCGGCGATCCCCAGGGGGTGGCCGGTCGGACTCAATGCCCGTGACGGCGGGCACTGGGTCCGGGTCAGGAATGTCGGTGGGTGATGCGGCTGAGAAGGGCGAGGACGCCCGCAACTGGGAAACGAGGACACCTATAAGCGCCGCGCTGACGACTACTCGGGCCGCGAGGATGGTCGATCGGGTAGGGCGGACTGCTGTCCGTGCTGGTTCGCGGTAGGACATGCCTCCAGTCAAGGCAGCGTGGTGTTGCCAGGACGTATGTGGTTTTCGATACGCCAGCGATATCCGCCAGCTCGTAGGGTTGGAGGGGGCATGCGAGTGTTGATCGTTGAGGATGAGCCCCTGATGGCAGAAGCCATCCGCGATGGCCTACGCCTGGAAGCGATCGCGGCAGACATCGCAGGTGACGGCGACACCGCTCTGGAGCTGCTGAGCGTCAACGCCTACGACATCGCCGTCCTCGACCGAGACATCCCCGGACCTACCGGTGACGAGATCGCCAAACGCATCGTCGCCGCCGGCAGCGGCATGCCGATCCTCATGCTCACCGCTGCCGACCGGCTCGACGACAAGGCCACGGGGTTCGGGCTCGGCGCCGACGACTACCTCACGAAGCCGTTCGAACTCCGCGAACTCGTGCTCCGTCTCAGAGCGCTCGACCGCAGGCGGGCCCACAACAGGCCGCCTGTGCGAGAGATCGCAGGTCTTCGTCTGGATCCGTTCCGCCGCGAGGTCTACCGCGACGGCCGCCACGTCGCGCTCACCCGGAAGCAGTTCGCCGTACTCGAAGTCCTCGTCGCTGCCGAAGGCGGTGTCGTCAGTGCCGAAGAGCTACTGGAACGGGCGTGGGATGAGAACGCAGACCCGTTCACCAATGCCGTGCGCATCACGGTCTCAGGACTGCGCAAACGCCTCGGCGAACCCTGGATCATCGCCACCGTGGCCGGCGTCGGGTACCGCATCAGCACTCAACCAGACACCGGGCGTGAGGGAGGGAACCGTGGATAGAGCCCGTGGTTTGAGTGTTCGCCTCAAGCTGACCCTCAGCTACGCCGGCTTCCTCATGCTCGCAGGTGCCTTGCTGCTCGCCGTTGTGTGGGTGTTCCTCCTGCGATACGTGCCCGACGGCGCGATCTTCGCACGCGGGTTCGTTCCCAACCGTTCCGACCTCCTGCGCGCCTTCGCTCCGAAGGCGGCAATCGCGCTGGCGTTCCTGCTGGTGTTCGGTCTCCTGGGCGGGTGGCTTCTCGCCGGCCGGATGCTCACCCCCCTGACTCGCATCACTGACGCCACACGCATGGCCGCGACCGGATCGCTCTCCCACCGAATCCGGCTCCCGGGCCGCAGAGATGAGTTCCGGGAACTCGCCGACGCCTTCGACGCCATGCTCGGGCAGCTCGAAGCCCACGTCGCCGAACAGCAGAGATTCGCAGCCAACGCCTCCCACGAACTGCGCACCCCGCTGGCGATCATGCAGACGCTTCTCGACGTGGCCCGCAACGATCAAAACCGCGACAACGGGGAACTTGTCGACCGTCTCCACGTCGTCAACAGCCGAGCGATCGACCTCACCGAAGCATTGCTCCTGCTCAGCCGCACCGACCAGCGATCCTTCACCCGAGAACACGTCGACCTGTCCCTCATAGCGGAAGAAGCCACTGAAACACTCCTCCCCCTAGCAGAGAAACGCGGCCTCACCATCGAGACCTCCGGCGACATGACTCCCACCATCGGCTCACACGCGCTCCTACTGCAGGTGGCGACGAACCTCGTGCACAACGCGATCGTCCACAATCTGCCTGAACAGGGCACCGTGTGGGTCACGACCAGCGTTCACCCCAAGAGTGTGGTGCTCACTGTCGAGAACACCGGCGAGAAGCTCACCCCACAGTTGGTTGCCACGCTTGTCGAGCCGTTCCTTCGCGGCACCAAACGCATACGTACCGACCACGCAGGTGTGGGC
>JALZEC010000038.1 GCA_030862235.1 Actinomycetota bacterium
ATCCCTGCCTGGAGGGGCGTGACCTGCCTGTCAGCTGGGTCCCCGAAGGTCACTGTGCTGGTGAAGATGTCCTGCGTGTCGTTGAGCCCGTTTCCGTTGCGGGTATCCGACCACGCGATGATCGGCCCGCGGTCACCTGAAGAGATGGCGACGGGTGCCATGACGTCCTTGTTGTTGATCCAAGACCCGATGGTGCGGTCGATGGGGACGTCGTTCACTCGGACATTCCTCGTCCAAGACCTGCCGTCGTCTTGCGAGCTCGTCATGTAGACGGAGGCGACCTTCCCGCGGTTGCTGAAGAGACCCAGAAGGGCAGAGGTGGGAGGCGAACCGCTCGTGGGCGGCGTCGGCGGCGGGAAGGGGTCATCCCGCCAGTCGTACCAGGCCACGTCGATCCGGCCGTTGGGAGCTTGCGAAATCTGCGGGTAGTGCTGGCCCATCCGCATGCCCGTCGGGTCGTCGTTGAGCCGCTTCGGCTGGGTCCAGGTCTTGCCGTCGGTCGAGCGGGAGTAGTAGGCGTCCAACTCGGCCGCCCGGTTGTCGTGCCAGACCACGTGGAACAGCTTCTTGTCTCGGTCGTAGAGGGGATAGACCTCGGATGCGTCTGCCGCCGCCGTGATCTCGTTGTGCTCCCACGTCTTGCCCTGGTCGCCGGAAACACCGGCGAAGAGCCGAGTCAGAGGGGGAGGCTGATCAGGCTGAGCCGAAGGGGCGGCCTCCCGGTAGAAGGCCCAAAGCCTTCCGTCCACGGCGATGGGACGGGGTCCGTCGAACCCGATGTTCTTCTCGAACGGCACGAAGGGGGTGCTCCACGTCGCCCCTGCGTCATCAGAGATGGACATGTAGGGCCGGGTGGGCGGGTTGTCGGTTCGGAAGCGGTTGTTGAACGAGCGCCGCCAGATGGCATAGACGCGTCTCGGGTTCTCCGAGTCGAGGGCGAGGTGGCCCTCGAAGTTGGCCTCCATGTCAATGCCAGGCTCAGGCGCTGGCTTCCCAGGATCGATCGCGACTGTCTGCCAGGAGCGCCCGCCGTCCTTCGAACGGCCGAGTAGAACGCTGCGGGTGCCGTTTCGCCCGGGGTCGTTGGCCTGGAAGACAAGGTAGATCGTGCCGTCGCGGCCCTGCTGGAGCTCGGTGCGGATGTTCTGGGAACTGGCGTAGCCCATCGCGCAGTTGCGGGTGAAGGGCTCCAGCTTGGGCGCCTCCTCCGGCTGCCAGCTCGCGCCCCTGTCGGTCGAAACATAGAACCGGCACTCCCCGGAGATCATCTCCGACTCAGCCAGATACACCGTGTTGGGCTCGTCCCTGTCGATGAGGACTGCGGGAGCCTCATGATTTCGAGACAGAGGCTGCACCTTGTCCTTGGCGTTGACCCAGACGTTCGGCGCTGGTCTGGCTGCGCCCTCTCCCTCCTCGGAACCGCAGGAAGCGGCCAGGAGCATCAGTGCCGTTGTAGCCATTACCGCACGACGGACGTTCACAGAAGCACGTTGCTAGTGCGCTGCCAGACGGGTCGCAATAGGGGCATTCGACACCTAGAGCACGGTTGTGGCAAGGGGTGCGGCTCGCCCCCCGGAAACCGACCCTCACTTCACGAGCAAAGTGCCGCTCATCGCGCTGGGATGCACCTGGCAGTGGAAGGCGTAGGTACCGGGCCTTTGGGCGGGAATCGTAAAGGTCTGCGTCTTGGGTCCGGCGAACACGTCTACCCGGAAGAAGGGATCGGACGAGTTGTGGGTCTCCAGCAGCACGAGGCCGTGGGTGATTTGGTCCTTGTTCTCATAAGAGAGCGTCAGGGACTGGTCGGCCGTCCCGGTAAGGCAGTTGGTGTTGAACCTTGTGCCGCTGGCGACGATTGTGAGTTCGGCGTTGGCAGCCGGGCAGCCCTGGTCACCAGCGCCCGGTCCGTGATCGTGCACGACAGGACCAGTTGCCACCGGTTGCGTTCCCGGCGCTTGGGTCTCCTCGCCGTTGTCACCGTTCCCGCCACATGCGGCAACCACCAACAGGCCGGCTAGCACAACAGATGCTGCTTTGGGCACCCCTCGACCCCCTGACCAGTCGCGTCCGAGAGTCGCGAGCCTAGGAGCCTTGCCCTGTTGCGAGAGGTGAACGCTGCCCGCAAGCTTCCAGATCGGCGCCAAGCGCTCCCGTTGTCGCTCGAGGAAACGGCCTGAGCCCCCGGGTCGGAGCGCCCGCGGCAGCGCCGTCCGTGCAGTCGCGCCACAATTTGCGCCCCATCAAGCGGCCCCCGTACGGGTTCAGCGGCGGTCCGACGAAAAGGAGAATCCGGATGAGAACGGCGAGGAAACGGAGCGCGGCGCTCCTGTCCATGGCGGTGCTGCTGGTTGCAGGGACAACGGTGGGCAGCATCCCCTCGGCGGCCCAGACGACCGTCACCCAGCAGATGCCCTTCACGGTCTGGCACGCGCAGACCCAGACGTCCCTGGACGGTGTCGGAAGCTGGGTGGCCACGGCCAACGACCCAGCGCCGGGCGCAGGGCAAGCGCCTGCCGGATACGCGTACTGGCACGAGTTCTCGTTCAGGGCAGCGACGCCTTCGGACACCTGGCCATGGAGACCGATGGAGGCGAGAAGGCGGTTTCGCTCGCCGTCTTCGAGCCGACCGAGGACCGGGCGCACATCGTTCGTAAGGGATTCAACTGGCAGGCCAACCGCTTCTACTTCCCGCTGGTGACGAGGGTCGCCGACGGCCTGTGGGCGGCGTGGATCTTCGACCACAGTGCCAACGCTTGGACCTTCGTCGGCGGCGTGGTGCTCCCCGCGACGTTCGTGAAGCTCGATCCCCAAACGGCCACCGGTGTCGTCTGGACCGGTCCCGACCTCGGCTCCTGCGCCGCCTACCCCAGGGCCGACGTGTTCCGGATGGCGGCCATCGGCCTCGTCGGATCGGCCACGGTCACCGCCGCCCAGACTCAACAGATCGTCGAACCCGGTGACTGCCCGGCCACCATCACCAATGAACCGCCAGGCTGGAACCGCTACCAAGTGGGGGCGGAGGCTCCGGCGGCCGGCGCCGCCGCCCAGAGCGTCCCATCGCCTTCTGGCGACCCTCCCATCGAGGAGCGTCGCTTCCAGGCCGGCGGCTGAGTTCGCGCCGCACGCGCTAAGCAAGGTCAAGTGCGCTCTCGCCGTAGAGCGCGACGCTGCCCGCGATCGTGGTCGTGGCCTCGCTCGCCCTCCCCGTCGTGGCCCCTTGCGTTCTCTCCATCGGCGATGGAGGCTGGGGGCAGGTGATGACGACACAGGAGGGCGGGGTCCATGCGTGCTCCTCGGCAGCTATGCGCACTGTTGTCCGCGGTCCTGCTCACGTTCGGGCTCGTCCTCGCGTCCCCAGCTCACGCCGCGAACGTGGCCTGTGGGGAGACCGTCGTGGCCAGCACCGTACTGACCGCCGATATCGGTCCCTGCCCCACAGGAATCGTCATCGGCGCCGACAACATCACCTTGGACCTCGGCGGTCACCAGGTCATCGGGCTCCCGAGCCCTGGGGAGGGCCCGGGGATCCTGATCAAGGGCCGAACCGGGGTGCGAATCGTCAACGGAACGGTGCGCCTGTTCGACGCCGGTGTGGCGATCGAGGCATCTTCGGGAACCACCCTCACGAACCTCGCTCTTCTGCAAAACGTGGGCCCGAGCTCGGGCTTATACGGCGACGGCATCCTCCTGGTCTCGTCACACCAGAATCAGCTCTTCGACAACGTCATTCGTGGCAACGGTCCGTTCAGCGGCGTCTCCCTCTTCGGCTCCGACGGCAACGGTCTTGACCGCAACATCGTTGAAGGGAACAACGTCGAGCTCGGTCCGAACACCATGGCGGACACGGGGATCTTCCTCGGGATCGTCGGACGAGCGAGAGGCTCCCAGTTCAACACTCTTTCGAACAACGTCGTCCGCGGCAACGGGTTCGACGGGATCAGGCTGGCGAGCGCCGCACAGGACAACGTCCTACGCTCGAATGTGGTCGAGGGGAACGGCCTGCACAGCAAGCAACACCGAAAGGGTGACGGCATCTCACTTGCCGGATTCCTGATCCAACGCACCACGATCACGGGGAACACGGTGCGGGGAAACGCGGCGAACGGGATCTTCCTCGCCGGGCCCTCTGGTCTGAGTGGGGCGACCAACAACCAGATACAGGGCAACGTCGCCATGGGCAACAACAGGCTCCCGGAAGGAACCCCCGATTTCGACTTGAGGGACGACAATCTCAACCCGCCCTGTGACGCCAACAGCTGGACGCAGAACACTTTTCAGACGCGGAATCAGCCCTGCATCTCGTAGCTGCAGTTGATTCCCGCTGAGCCGGGCCGCACCCGGGGGTCGAAGAGGCACCCGGCGACCGGGAAGAGCGCTTGCGGTTCCGGTCGATGACCGGCATGCTGGCCGGTGTCGCCGTCGCTGGACCGTCTGGCCGGGCCGCTCGCCAGGGCCGTCGGGTTGGGTGGGCTGATCTACGGGCTGTTATTCGTCTGGATCGTGGAGGGTGCTCCGGACTGGGTCCCGGAGGTCTGGCACGCCCTGCTTGTCGTGGGTGGTCTGCTCACGATCCCGGTAACCGTGGCGCTGTACCAGGTGGTGCGCGTCGCCGACGAGGGCCTGGCACTGACCGCACTCTTGCTCGGCGTTGCCGGCGCCCTTGGCGGCGTGGCCCACGGCGCGTGGAACTTGGCCGCGATCATCAACATTGCCCAGGTGGGCCGGGACAACGCCAGCCCCGATCCCGGCGGCATCCTCCGCTACGCCACCGCCGGCCTGGCCCTGGTGCTGATCGGCTGGCTGGTCGTCGCCGCCCGCCCGGGTCGCCTACCGGCCCGGTTCGGCTGGCTCGCGGTCGGCAGTGGCCTCGTACTGATCTACATCTACGTGGGACGGCTATACGACTTCGTCACACCGGCCAACAAGATCTCGCTGTGGGCGCCGGTTCTGTACGGCCTGGTGCTGTTCCCAGCCGTCTATCTGTGGCTCGGCCGCCTGCTCGGGCCGCGGCGCCTACATCGCCGACGGGTGACGACCCAACCGTGAGGTAGTCGTCGCCCTAACCGCCCGGTTCGCGCAGGCCATGTGGTCCCCTGGTGCGGGAGCAGCACCGTACGGACGATGAGTTCACTGAGAACCGCTCAATTGCGGCGGCCCTCGACCCTGTAGATCACGTGCGTCCCGTCTGTCGCGAGGATGCCGCCGGCGCGGATCGCCTCCCACGTTTCGGGGCTGATGCCCACATCCTTGGCCCGCATGACGATCACTGCGTCGCCTGAGAGGAGGTAGTCGCGAAGGGCCTGCTGCCAGCGGGGGTTAGCAATACGAGAAACTCGCCTACCGTCCTGGCCCCGAACATCCATGTCCGACGCATACGTGCGGCCTGTGACATCGATCCAGTTCCGGCAGCCGTTGGCGAGGCTGCGGTCCAACGCATTCAATCCGATCAGCACCATGGGCGAGTCCGACATGACGCAGCGCAGGTTGGCGACGGCGGACATGAGCTGTTTTGAGGGCAGCGACGCGCGCGTCTCGTCAGGTCCGTACCACAGCCGCGTCGCGGGAATGACCAGCGCCAGCACCACCACTGCTGCGCCGGCTACGGCGCAGGCGCGGCCGAACAGCCGGCCAGACTCGCGGCGAACCGCTCCGACCGCTGCGGCTCCGGTGGCTACGCAGAGAGCCGCGGCCGGGGCGAGGTAGTTGGCATACGAGAAGAACCAGGACGGCGCGGCCACGAGGACCCCGGCGTGGGCCAAGAGCAGCGCCGCCGGCAGGCGGACGGCTGGCGCCCGCGACGCCGCCACCAGCAGCACACCGACGGCAACCAGCAAAACCGCATCGAGGAGGTATGCGGTCTGCCAAGACAGCCCGGTCGGGAGTCGTTGGAGCATGACCAGCGCGCGTAATGGGTTCGCCTCGTCGCGCGCGAGTTGGTCGGAGATGACCATCCGCCACATGGACGAGGGCGCGAGTGCGAAGAACGGGCCGCATATCAGGGCGACCGCAGCCCCTGCGCCGAGGACCGCCCGACCTGCATCGCCGAGGCGACGCCGCGCCACGAGGAAGCACAGCACGACCGCCAGGGGAACCGCGTACCAGATCTTCACTGAGGTAGCTGCGCCGAGGCCAACACCACACAACACCGCCGAGCGCTTGCTGTGGCGCCCGCCTATGCCCACGTAGCCGACCAAGCCGCAGAGCAAAAGGAGGTTGCCCAGTGGCTCCAACCTGCTCAGGTACTCGTTGCGGAGGGAAAGGAACCACGTCGCATAGAACAGCCCACCGGCGGTTGCCGCCCGCCACCCAACCCCCAGCCCACGGGCGACCACGGCAACCAGCACTGCGCTGGCCGCACCGAAGGCGGTGAATTCGAGCGTGGCCAGAGCGAACCCGGTGTGATCACCGGTGAGGCGCCCGATCCATGCCGCTGGGGCCACCGCCAGCACGACCCCGGGCGGGTGCAGCAGGACGAAGTCGCGGTAGGGCACGCGGGCGTGAATAAGCGCCGCGCCAGCGGAGTAGTAGACGCTCGCGTCGTAGCTGTAGTTGCCCACGAGCCCGCGGCTGGTCAGCGGGACGAGCAGCCGCAAGCCGAACGCGACGGAGAACACGACGACGTAAGAGAACCCGTCTGCCCTCCCCCACCGGAGAAGCTGGCGTACCCGCTCGCTCAGCCGGACTTCCCTGGTGCTGGAGTATCGGCGAATTGTGGGCATTTGTTGCCGCACCGATCCTTCCCGCATCCGGTTCGGTCACATCCTGTCGAGGGTGTGCTGCTGTCGCCAGACAACGGTCAGGATGGTCGTACTCGCCGGCTCGAGGTCACCATGTCCTGGGCGACGTCTCTCAGCTTTCTGTTGCTGCGGCGTGAAGACCGGCGGAGAGTGGCCAGTGCCTCGTCGGCGGTGTACCCGTTGGCGATGAGAATGCCCTTCGCCTGCCCGATGACGTCAGCCGTCGACAACGCCTCGTCGACCTGCTCGCTGATCCAGTCGCTCATCATGAATTCCGAGGCGTGCTTCAGGACCACGCCGGCGTGGCGTGCAAACTGGGCAACGACCCGTTGGTCGTGCTCGCCGAAGACTTGTGAGCGCTCCGAGTAGACGTTCAAGGCACCGATGACTCCCTCGCCGTTGACGAGCGGGACCGACAGCACGCTTTTCATCCCTCGTTTCGCGGCCTCCTTGGTGAACTCGGGCCAGCGCCTCCGCTCGGATGCGATCACGGCGTTGACCGGCTCTCCCGTTCGGGCGGCTTCGATGCAGGGGCCCCGGTTGGTCTCATACTGAGCGGCGTCGAGCTCGCGCAAGGCCGTCGACGTCGCACTCGGTGTGTGGAACTCCCCAGGGGCACGAGTGCGGAGCGACACGCTGATCCCGGCCGCTCCCTGGACCGTGCATGTCACGAGGGAGATGACGAGATCGAGGGTTGCTTCGAGTACCTCCTCCCCGAGGAGGGGCTCCGGCGGCCAGATACTGGCAGAGCGTCGTCTCCGCAGTGGTCGCTCAGACATCATGGCTTCGCCGCCTCCAACTTGTTGTCCTAGGGAGAGGCAGGGCTGGAGAGGTTTCTCCGACGACGATCGCCTCCCAAAATGCTTAGAAGAGGCGCAGAGCCTGCACGGGGCGACGGCTCGCCGTCTCGCCCAAACGAGGCGTCCCTTCCGGGATGAACTCCCGAGTCTACGGCCTTCGCACGGGGTAAGCGGGCGGCGCGGCGGCGGCTGCGCCGGAAGGTGGGCGTGCTCGAGCATGAGCGGAAGTTCCTGCTCGAGGCGACTACCTGTACGCCCGCGCCTGGATGTCGTACAGCTCCCGGTAGAGGCCGCCGGCGCGCATGAGCGACCCATGGTCGCCCTGCTCCACCACCCGCCCTCCCGCCAGCACCACGATCTGGTCGGCCATCCGAACCGTCGAGAACCGGTGGGACACGAACAGGGCGATGGCGCCGGTGCGGGCCGCCGCCTCGGCGGCCACGCCGGCGAAGAGCTCGAACAAGGCGTGCTCCGCGTGGGCGTCGAGGCCGGACGTCGGCTCGTCGAGGAGCAGGAGCAGTGGTTGTTTGCGCATCATGGCCCTGGCCATGGCCACCTTCTGCCACTGGCCCTCCGACAGGTCGACGCCGCCCAGCCACTGCTGGCCCAGCTGCTGTTCGAGGCCCACGGGCAGCTTCGCGTCCACCCGGCCAAGCGCGGCGCCCACGGCCACTGGGTCGTCAACCGACGGGATATCGCCGATGCCGACCGACTCACGGAGGGTCAGCTCGATCCGGGCGAAGTCCTGGAAGCCCCCGGACAGATGTCGGCGCCACTCGGCCAGGTCGAAGCGGCGCAGGTCCACGCCGTCCACGGTGATGGACCCAGACGTCGGCTCGTAGAACCGGCACAGGAGCTTGACCAGGCTGGTCTTGCCGGCGCCGTTCTCACCCACGAGGGCCACCGTCGACCCGGCGGGCAGGTGCAGCGTGACGTCGTGCAGTACCTCGTCGCGGCCGTAACGGAACGAGACGGCCTCGAGATCGATTCCGTGCCGCAGCTTGTCCGGCACGGGCGCCGGCTCGGTTGGAGTGGTGCGGGCAATGGCGTCGCGCGCGTGGTCCTCCAGCCAGAAGAGGTGGCCGAGGACCCGCACCGCTGTCGCCGAGCGGTTGGCGACATGCAGCAACTGGGCGACCTGGCCGTTGACCTGCCCGGACAGGACCATCACAAGCAGGACGTCGCCGGGCGTTGCCTCACCACGGCCGGAATGAGCCAGGGCCAGGCCCACCGCGGCGAGGTAGCCGGCGGCGAAGGGCAGCCAGCCCGCGGTACGCAGCAGGCCGGACCGGAGCTGGGCGCGGGCCACGGTGTCGGTGACGTCGTCCCACGCCCGCCGCCGGCGGTCGGCCAGCTCGGCGCCCAACCCGAAGACCCGGACCTCCTTGGCCGGTGACGCGGTCGTCGACAGCCCGAAGAGGTGGGTCTCGAGCCGGCTCTGCTGGGCAGTGGCGACGTTGGCTGCGTTGACCAATCGTTCGGCGCGCGTCCCGGCCCAGACCGATGGGAGAGCCAGCAGGGGCAGCAGGAGCAGGGCCGGGTGCACGCCGGCAAGGAGGACGGCGGTGATCGCCACCCGGCCGGCGAGCGCCAGGCCGTCCCCCAGCACCGGGAGGAAGCCGGATATGTAGTTGGTCTGTGACTTGAGGAGCGAGATGCGATCGGCATACTCGGGCCGCTCGTAGTGCTCCAGGCCCGGGCTACCGCCGGCGGCCTGCATGATCCGGCACACGAGCTGCACGCCGCACGCGAACTGGAGCCGGGCCAGGTAGAGGACGGACATGCTGGCCGCTGACGCGTGCACCGTCACCGTTACCCCGAGGGCGATGGCCAGAACGGTCACCTCCGTCATGTCGCCATCGATTGCGCCGTCCACGATGAGCTTCAGCCAGAGGCTCACGCTGACGGCGGCGGCGCCCGCCGCGAGGCTGGTGACGACGGCGAGGACGGTTAACCGCGTGCCGGCGCCCCGTGCGAAGTCCTTCAGGACGCCGGCGATCCGGCGGGAGTCAGTCACGGAACCGTGCCGCCTGGAGCTGGAACATGGCGGCGTACCGCCCGCCGGTGGCGAGGAGGTCGTCGTGGGTGCCGTCCTCGATCACGCGCCCGCCCTCCAAGACAACGATTCGGTCGGCGTGGCGGACGGTCGAGAACCGGTGGGAGATGAGGATCGTGGTCAGGCCGCGGGTGAGGTCGAGGAAGTCCTCGAACAGCGCAGCCTCGGCCCGCACGTCGAGGTTGGCGGTCGGCTCATCGAGCACCAGGATGCCGGCGCCGGCCTCGACCGCGAAGAGGGCGCGGGCCAGGGCGATCCGCTGCCATTCGCCGCCCGACAGGTCGGCACCCCCGCTGTACTGGCGGTTGAGAGGTGTGTCCCACCCGGCCGGGAGCCGCTGAACGACGTCGAGGGCGCCGGCCTTGGTCGCGGCCGCCTCCAGGGCCCGCCCGTCACCCAGCAGCTCCACTCCGCCGAACCCGACGTTGTCGGCCGCCGGCAGCTCGTAGCGCACGAAGTCCTGGAAGATCACCGCTAGCCGCCGGCGCCAGACTGCGGGATCGAAGTCGCCAAGCGGCCAGCCGTCGACCCGGATCGTGCCGGCCTGGGGCTCGTGCATCCGTGCCAGCAGCTTGATCAGGGTTGTCTTCCCGGCGCCGTTGCCGCCGACGATGGCCAGCGACGTCCCCGCGTTGATGGTCAGGTCGAGGTCGGTGAACACGTTGCGGCCGGATCGCGGATAGGCGAAGCAGACTCCCTCGAAGCGGATCTCCTCTCGGGGCAGGCCGGCGGCGTCGACGATCCGGTGGCCGACGACGGGTGCGATGGTCGTCTCCAGCTCTCGGAGGACGTCGAGCGCCTCGAGGCCGAAGTCGATCTGGTAGGCGTCGTCCTGGCGCTGGTCGAAGAGGAGTGCGAAGAGGGCGATTCCCGCCTGCAGCGCGATCGCCAGGGACCGCGGGCTGGCGCCAGATCGGGCCAGGACGACGAACGCCCAGGCCACCGCCGGCGTCACGGCGAGGAGAAGCAGCACGATGCGCGTGAACGCCCAGCGCATGGGAAGCAGGCGGTTCGAGCTGACGACCTCCCATTCGCCGCGGAAGCGCTTTTCAAGCCAGTCCAGAACGCCGAAGATGCGCACCTCCTTGGCCGCCGGCGGCGTGTTGGCCAGGCCCGAGGTGTATCGCGACGCACGGCCCAACGCTGCGTTGCCCCGCACGGCGGCGAGCCGGGTCCGGTTCCACCGGCGCGCCTGGTGGGAGGCGACCAAGACGAGGCCGGTGAGCGCGACCGCCACCGGCAGCGACACGCGTGCTAACAGCCACGCGGCGCCGGCCACTTGCAGGTAGCGCCCTGCCCGCGCGATCACCGCTACCGCCGCCCCGCCGGGGGACGCGTCCCAGTAGAGGTCGATGGTGCCGCCGGCGAGCTCGAGCCGGTCGAGGACGTCCGGATCCTCCAGCGGAGCGATGCTCGGCGACCGGTTGGCTACCTCCATGACCCGCCCTCGGATGACGTTGTCGACCCTCCGGGTGGCCCGGTACGCCACGGCTGTCCGGAAGGGACCGATCAGTTGCTGCAGGAGGAGCAGGAGGACGAGTGCGGCCAAGGGCCACGCCACTGGCCCGTCGCCGGCGACCCGCCCGACGAGGACCCCGATGACGGCGATGATGGTCAGCGGAGTGCCGGCGGTCAGCAGCTCGAGCGCCACCAGCGGGACGAGCAGGGCGGGGCCCACGTGCCGCAGCAGCCTCGCCGCATCCCCCGCCCTCCGCACGCCCCGGAGCGTCGCACAACGGGGCCCTCCCGTCCCGGAATTACCCCCGAGCAGCCGACCGAGGTCGCCTCTTACTCCTCCCGCGGCGGAGCCAGGTGGATGACTTTGAAGGGGATCTTGAAGGTCGCAGGGCGTTGAGGTAGACGGCGTCCTTCATGTGCCAGACCGTGGTGGTGCAGCCCTCGCACTGCCCCTGGTGCGGCGCGCCGTCGTACCACATGTGCTTGCAGAGACGAGCTCGTCGCGACCCTGGAGCACGTCGACGAACGGGACCGGCCCGTTACCGCCAGTGACCTCGACCGCGCCGTCGAGCTCGACCATCGGCAGCCGCCGCCGGGCCGCGGAGGTAGCAGAGCCGATAGAGATCCTCGTACTGCGCCACCTCACCAAGCTCGGCGCCGTGAGCCCGGTGTGTACTACGTGTAGCGCACCACCGCTACACTGGGGGCATGGCACGGCCGACATCATTCAGGCTGCCATCGGGCCTCCTCGCGAGGCTCGAGGAAGAGGCAGCCAACACCGGCTCCACCGTCACGGCGCTCGTTTCTCGCTTGCTCGACGAGGGCCTAAAGACGCGCCGCTTCCCGGGGATCGTCTACCGGGATGGACCAGCCGGGAGACGCGCCGGTCTCGCGGGCGGGCCGGACGTGTGGGAACTCGTCCGGGCGGTCAAGGCGGCGGGCGGCGAAGGCCAGCATCGGCTCCGCCAGGTCGCCGATGAGCTCGGGCTGCCGCTCTCACATGTGTCACGGGCGATCGACTTCTACGTTGCGTTCCCGGACGAGATCGACGAACGGATCGCCACGGACGAGCGGTCTGCCGCACGGGTGCGCGAGCTCATCGAGCGACGTGATCGCCTCATGTCCGGGTGAGGTGGCTCCTCGACGAGATGCTTCCCCGCGTCGCCGCCGAGCAGCTGAACCGTCGCAGGCATGACGCAATCTCCGTCTACGACATCGATCTCACGGGGGCGGACGACGTGGAGGTGTTCACCCGCGCCGTTGCCGAAGATCGTGTGCTCGTCACCGAAAACTTCGCCGACTACTCGCTACTCCTGACTAATCGGCTCAGCGCCGACGAGCCCTGCGTCCCCGTGGTGTTCGTCCGTAAGCCCGACCTTCCATCAGGCGCCGCGCTTGCGACGCACCTTGCGGACCGGCTCGACCGCTGGGCGGCTGCGAACCCAGACCCATACGTCGGACTTCACTGGCCGTAACTCGGCGATGCACCTCCGGCGCAGGCGCATGGCGGAAGCGCCATCGCTACAGCCACGACGGGCGACGGCGCGACATTCTGGAACGGTCTACCGGCGAAACGCGAGCCCCGCTTATCGGCACTCTGTCGATCCACTCAACTCTTCAAGCTGAACCCGACCTTCTCTCTTGCCCCAGACCTCCGCGAGGAAGTTGCGTCATCGTCCGCTGACGTCCCACCGGGTAGGCGGCCCGACGGCGTCGATGCGCCGTATGAACGGGCGCCAGTCCTGCCGTTCGCACGCGCGAGGCGGCCGACAAGGGTGACCGGGGGGTGCCCCCGTTGCTCGGACGTTGCGTTCCGGATACGTTCCACGGCGGAGGTCTCACGGTGAATCGGGAAGCGGAGTCTTGGGTGTGCCCGGCGGTCATACGTGCGTCAGGCGTCGGACCGGGAGCACCTCTTCGTCGAGACCGACCATGTTCGCAGCGGAGACCTAGTAACACAACCGAACTGAGGTCACCATGAGCACTCGCCCTCGAAGTCACATCGGCATCGCGGCTATCGCGCTCACGCTCGTGGCCGTCGGTTGCTCATCTGCCAAGACGTCGCTGTCGGTCGGGCGTTCGACGGTCGTGACTGTGGACAACCGGCTGTCGCGCACCCACGAGGCTCCCAGCCTTCTCGTCGATCGGAAGGACCCCGACACCGTCTACCTGGCCGAGGTGGAACTCCAGGCTGGGGAAGCTCGCTTCTACGTGTCCTCCGACAGGGGGGCTAGCTGGAAGCAGTCCGAGGCGCCGAGGCTGGCGCCCTACACCGACGCCGGCTTGGGCGCGGGCAACCCCAAGAACATCCGCATCGAGCTTCACCAAGACTCCAAGGGCACGATCTATTACCTCTTCCACGCCCAGGACCCCACCGCGGGCGGGGCCCGCAGCGTGCTACTCGGACGGTCGAGCGACGGCGGCCTTACGTGGAAGACCTCGGCGGTTCATGCCGCGCCCAAGGCCACCGAAACCGAGGCGGAGCTGAACTGGCAGGCTCACATCGCCATCGACCCCGCCAACGAGCAGCGGATCTACGCCGTCTGGCGGCGCGCCTTCCAAGTCCCGCCCGACGCTCCGGCCCGCCCCGTGCGACCGTTTATGGCGGTGTCTACCGACGGAGGCGCCACCTTCGGCCCGCCGGTGCTGATGATGGACAAGGGGACGGGCTTCGAGGCGCCTCGCCTCATCGTGCGCGACGGGAAACTGTTTGCCTTCTACCGCGAGAACCCACCTGCAGCGGGGCCGGGTGTGCCCGAGCCCCGGCTCACCACGATCGTCGCCTCCGTATCGGAGGACCAGGGCAAGACGTGGAAGGACACCGTCATCACGGCTCAGCGTGACGCCAGCGAGCCGGTGTCGATCTACGACGAGAAGCGCAAGGCCTTCTACGTCGTCTGGCACGACAACCGGAACCAGGACCTCGACATCTTCTTCTCCAAGTCGGCCGACGGCGTCAGGTGGAGCGAACCCCGCCAGCTGAACGACGACCCCAAGGGGACGCGGGTCGGCCAGTTCTATCCGAAGATCTCCCTCGTCCCGGGAGCCCGCATTGACGTGGCGTGGTACGACTTCCGCAACGACTCGTTCCCGGCCCCGACTGTCTCTCCGACCGCGACGGCGCCGTTCCTGGGACTCACCACCAACATCGGGAAGTTCGACGCCGTGTACATGACCTCGTCCGAGGACGGCGGCGACACCTGGTCGAAGAACATCCGGATCAGCGACGTGCCGAACGATCGCACGATAGGCACGGGCGGGATCAACTTTCAGGTGCAGGTCCCGCTGGCCGTCGCGTCTACCTCCGAACGGACCATCCTCGCCTGGTCCGACACCCGCTACGGCAACGCCGACAGCTCCACCCAAGACATCGCCACCAATGTCGTCGACTGGGACGTCACCGCGCCGGGGGGCTACCAGTCCCGAGACGTGGTCTTCGGCGTGCTCGCCGGCTTCGTCTTCGGAGCAGGCCTCATGATGTGGGGCGCCATCGTGAGGAGGCGACGAGCGACTCCCGCGCCCGCCGAAACCGCGGCGCCCGTGCCCGGCCCCGCGGCTGCTCACCAATGACCTGTGCCGGCGCGCGGCTCCGCTGACGTCAGCACCTCCCCGCCGGGGGAACGGTGACGTGCGGCGGAACCGGGTAACGGCGGTGTGCCCGTCGTCAAGAAGCTCCGACGGTGCAGTCTTTCGCGGCCGAGAAGCCTCCGGACGAGCGCTTCCGGCATCGCGCGCGATGGACATTTCTGACACCGCGCCCTTGACAGGCCCCGGCCCTCATGCGTGCGGTTTTGTGGTGGGCGATGAGGGTCTTGATCCCCCGACCTCTGCCGTGTGAAGGCAGCGCTCTGCCACTGAGCTAATCGCCCGGGTGAGGCAAGGATAGTGCAGGTTCAGGAGCTCGCAGGGGGGCCCGGAAGGTGGCTGTGAGTCCGCGGGGATGGCGGGCGGGGTCGATCACCAAGTGCAGGCCCGAGACGAGCAGGCCCGGGTGGCGGCGGGCGAGGCCGGCCAGGGGGTCGTCGGCGGGGACGTCGACTTGCACCCGGCTGAGGCGGCCGCGACCCCAAAAACGGCCGGGAACCACGACCATGCCGTCAGCCCGGCGCTGGAGCGCCCGCACGGGGAGGATCACCGGCATGGGCGGGCCGTAGGGCACAGCCCGGACGGTGATGTGCCGTTCCTCCCATGAGAGAGTTCGCTCCTCGTCCCGGGAGTCCCAGCGCAGTGTTCCCAGCTCCTTCGGGAAACCCCAGTTGGCCCGTCCGCCCAGGCGGGAGTCGGCGGAGTCGACGACCATGGTCGTCACACACATGCCCGGGCGCGCCCCCAAGCGCGCCGGCTCCCCCACGGCCAGCTCGAGGTAGGGCCCGACGGGGGACTGGTCGAATCGAGCTGCCGTGACCGTTGCCGGGCCGGGAAGGGGACGCAGGTCGGGCGGCAGGGCACTCCCCCGCCAGCGCGCCCAGGCGACGACGCACTCGCCGGTGAGCGACCAGGGAGCGTGCGGCGCGGCCGTCATTTTCCCTGGTCGCCGCATTCGGGCTGCACGAAACCACGCTACCGGTGCGGACATCGAGATCCGGTCGATGTGCGCTGGCCCTCGGCCGTTTGCTGGAATCGCTGAAATGCGAATCGGAATCGTCTCTCCCCCCTGGGCGCCAGTCCCCCCGCGGCTCTACGGAGGCATAGAGCAGGCCATCGACGGATTGGCCCGGGGGTTTCAGGCAGCCGGACACGAGGTCCTGATGTTCACGACCGGCGACTCGACGTCCCAGGTGCCCAAGAAGTGGCTCCTGGCCATATCCGAGGGGTGGCGGATGGGCTACACGGTGCCGGAGCTCAGACACGTCATGGCCGCCTACGACGAGCTGACCGACTACGACGTCATTCACGACCACAGCGTCCTGGGCCCGGTCTACGCCGAGCGGTTCCCCGGCCTCCCGGTTGTGACGACCGTTCACGGTCCCTTCAACGAGGAGCTGACCGACATCTACCGGCGCGTCGCCGCCCGCGTGCCCATCATCGCCATCTCCAACGCCCAAAGGAGAGTCGTCCCGGACCTGAAGATCGCACGGGTCATCCACCACGGGGTCGACCCCGCGGCCTTCCCCTTCGGCAACGGGGACGGTGGGTATTGCCTGTTCCTCGGGCGCATGAACGCGGACAAGGGGGCGCAGCGAGCAGTCGACGCCGCCCGGAAGGCGGGCATCCCGCTGGTGATGGCCGGGAAGTGCCGGGAGCCGTGGGAACATCAGTTCTTCGACCACGAGATCAAGCCCCACCTGTCCGAGGACATCACCTACGCCGGCGAGGTGCCGCATGAGGAAAAGGTGGAGCTGCTGGCCAATGCGCGCTGCCTGCTCTTCCCCATCCGCTGGAACGAGCCGTTCGGCCTGGTGATGCTCGAGTCGATGGCCTGTGGCACCCCCGTGCTCGCCTTCCGAGAAGGGGCGGCACCCGAGGTGGTCGAGGACGGCGTGACCGGCTTCCTCTGCGACGACGAGAACCACATGGCCGACAACATCGGGCGGGTCGACAGTCTCGACCGGGCGGACTGCCGGAAGGCGGTGGAGACGTACTTCTCTCTCGACCGCTGCGTGGCCGAGCACCTCGAGCTGTTCGAGGACCTTCAGGGCCCCTGACCGGGAGCGTCCGCCGCAGCGGGCGCCTCCTCCACGTGCTCCTGCATGTCGGCGTCGGGCTGCCTCAGCGGGATGATGCCCTCGCGCCGGAGCCGGTTACCCACCCGGGCCCGGATCTCCCGGGCGACCTTCGTCCGCTCCGTCGGCTGGGTCTTGGCCGCCACCCGTATGGTGACGCTGTCGGTCGCGGTCGTCTCCACCCCCAGCACCTCGGGCGTTTCCAGCAGGCAGTTCGCCCACGCCTCCTCGTCCGGGAGGTGGGAGATCTCGTCGGCGATGGCGGCCATGGCGAGGGCGGGGTCCGCCTCCGATGGGATGGCCACGTCCACCACAGCTCGGGCCCACTCCTTGGCCGAGTTGCCCACCTTACGAATCTCGCCGTTGGGGACGAACCAGATGGTGCCGTCGAATGACCGGATCCTGGTGACGCGCAGGTTCACCTCCTCCACCGTGCCCGTGATATCGGCGACGGTGACCGAGTCACCCACGCCGAACTGGTCCTCGGCCAGCACGAAGAACCCGGAGAGGAAGTCCCGGACCAGCGTCTGGGCCCCGAACCCGAGGGCGACGCCGACGATGCTGGCCCCGGCGAGGAGGGGGCCGAGGTTGACGCCCACCTTGTCGAGGGCGGTGAGCGCAGCCACCGACCAGATCCAGATCCGGATGAAGCTGGCAGACACGCCGGCGAGGGTCTCGGCCCGGACAGTGGCCCGGGGCGATGCCTGATCTCCCCGCACGGAGCGGGCGACGAGCCCGCGGACCGATCGCCGGGCGATGCGGGCGCCGATCCGGCTTAGGAGGAGGGCGGCGGCGATGATCAGCAGGATCTCGGCCAGCCGCTGGACGACGGTGCGGACGGTCACGCCGTCTATGTCGACCGCGGCGAGCGCGCCGACGACCCCGTACAGCGAGTGGCAGTCCAGGGGCACGGCGCTAGTTTCGCCGCATGCCACCGACGAATGCGGCAGCGCGCCGCGCTCGGCGCATCAGCGACCGGTTCCAGCGGGCCGCCATCGTGTCCTTGCTCGTACTCGTCGTCGCTCCTGTCCTCATGTGGTTCTCCGAGCACGAGACCAACGAAGCCGTCGGTGATTTCGGTTCGGCCTACGTCTGGGTGGCGCGAACTCTGTTCGAAGCGGCGTCCCCGATCAAGATGGGGACGGCCCTCGGGTTCGTCGCCTACTACATCGTGCGGATCGCCGGGTACGGCCTCGTGGCCTTCGCCACCGGCGCCCTCGCGTCGAGGTTCGTGCAAACCGTCATCCTTCGGGGGTCAGGCATGGGGATGTTCAAGCGAAGCGGGCACCTCGTCATCTGCGGCTGGAACAGCCAGGGCGAGGAGATCGTGCGCGAGCTGCTGGCCAAGGAGGTGGAGGAAGACCGGCCGATCGTCGTTCTGGCCCAGCTCGCAACGGATCCCTATCTCGACGACGATCGGGTGACCTTCATCAAGGGCAACCCGACCAGTACCGATGACCTCCGGCGGGCCGGCATCGACCGGGCCGGGTGCGCCATCGTCGTGGCCGATGCGACGTCGACCAGCTCGGCAGCGGACGACCAGGACGCCCGCAGCTTGCTCACCGTGCTGGCTATCGAGTCGTTGAACCCGAACTGCTACACCTGCGTCGAGGTCGTGCGCTCGGAGAACCGCCAGCGCGCTGAAGGACCGCCACGACACGCTGCTGGTCGGCGTCTTCGGCCAGGACGGGTCGGCCGAGGTCAACCCCCCATCCGACCGGGCGCTGGCCGCGAGCGACGCCCTCCTCGTCATCGCCACCTCGCCGCCCCACCTGCCCTGAGGGACCGGCCGGCGGTCAGAGGTAGTTGGCCGGGTTCACCGGGCTGCCGTTGATGCGAACCTCGTAATGGAGGTGGGGGCCAGTGCACGTCCCCGTACAGCCCACCCGTCCGATGATCTCCCCCTGGGACACCGCCTCGCCCGGCTTGACGAGGATCTGGCTCTGGTGGCCATAGAGCGTGGCCAGGGGCCCTCCGTGGTCCAGCACGGTCGCCTGGCCGTATCCCCCCATCCAGCCAGCTTTCAGCACGATCCCGTCGGCGGCGGCCCGGATCGGCGTCCCGGTGGCGCCGGCCAAGTCGATGCCGGTGTGGCTACGGACGGTGCGGTAGACGGGATGGACGCGAGTGCCAAAGGTCGACGTGACGCGGGCCCCGGGGATGGGCGTGTCCATGCGTCCGCCCGAGACGGTGGCAGAAGCCGGAGACACCTGCCGCGACTTGAGGCTGGCCTCGAGAGCATCCGACTGCCGCTTGAGCTCCAGCACCGCCCCCGTGAACTCCTCGCGCCGGTTCAGCATGGTCCGGAGCAGGTCGTTGTGGCGAGCCAGCTCGTGGTCGACGGCGTGACGCAGATTGGCCTGGTTGTTGCGCTCCCGCTGGAGCTCAGCCCGGCGGGCGGCGATCTCCTGCCGTTCGGCCTCCGCCTTGGCGCGCGTGGTCCCCGCCTGGCGGATCAGCTCCTCAGTGCGGTTCCGCAGACCTTCGGTGGCGAGGACGACGTCCGCCTGGGTGTCGACGACGATCCGCATGTAGGCGCGCTTGGCCGCCATGGCGCTGATGGTGTCGACCCGCAGGAGCATGTCGGCCACCCGTCCAGGGTCCGTCGCCCCGATGTACACGGCGATGGCCTGGTCGCGAAGGGACTTCTCTGCCTGGACGAGCTGCCGCCGCGTCTCCTCGAGCCGGTGCTCGGCGTCCTGGACCCTCGTCTCGAACGCCACCAGCTCCGCCTCGGCGGCGTAGAGCTGGGCCCGGGAATTGGCGATCTGGCGGTCGAGGTCGTTGACCTTGCGGTCGAGCTCCTCCCGCCGGGCGGTCGACTCCTGGATCTGAGCGAGCAGCCGCGCTTCCTCCGGCGAGACGTCGTCGGTACCGGTCGCCGCATGGGCCGGAGGCGAGGTGATCGGGGATGGAGACACGACGGCAGCGACGAAGAGCGCGCCGAGCAAGCAACCCGCCCAACCCTTCCCCCTAACCACTCTGGCCACGCTAGCAACACAAAGAACAGAAGTGAACTGCAACAACAGGGTCGACACGTGGGACCCTCGTCTCGCGGGATGTAACGCCTTTGCCCGGCCCCTGGTCCGCCTAGGAAGATGCGGGAATGATTCGTGACGCCCTGGCCGGCCGGCGCATTGCCATCACCGGCGCGACAGGGTTTCTCGGTACCGCGCTCGTCGAGCGACTGCTCCGGGCCGTGCCTGACTGCGAGCTGGTGCTGGTCGTCCGGCCGGGGAGGCGTTCCGCACCCGCCGACCGCGCTCGCCGGGAGATCTTCGGGAACGACGCCTTCAAGCGGTTGAAGGGCGAGTTGGGTGACCGCTTCGGGGCCGAGGTCGCCCGCCGGGTCACGGTCGTCGGGGGCGACGTCTCGGTGGACGGCCTCGGTCTGGATGGCGAGGGTCGGGCCGCGTTCACCGCCTGCGACACCGTCCTGCACTCGGCCGCCCAAGTCAGCTTCGACGCCCCC
Organism: Actinomycetota bacterium; assembly: GCA_030862235.1. GTDB lineage: Bacteria > Actinomycetota > Acidimicrobiia > Acidimicrobiales > AC-14 > JALZEC01. The sequence goes on from JALZEC010000038.1 coordinate 20,187, forward strand.
ATCGATCAGGCGGTTGAGACCAACCTGCTCGGGCCTGTGCGCGTCATTGACGTGCTGAAGGAGGCGGGGGTCACTCCCCACGTGATCACCGTGTCGACGGCATATGTCGCCGGGACGCGCCGGGGCCGGGCCCCGGAAGCACCGCTATCCGACACGCCGTTCTCGACGGAGGTGGCGTGGCAGGGCGAGGTCGACGCTGCTCGGAGGGCCCGGGCGGACGCCGAGGCCGAGAGCCGCCGGCCCGAGCTGCTGGAGCGGTTCACCAAGGAGGCGAGGGTCGAGCTGGGGGCGGCCGGCCCCCCACTGCTTGCAGCGAAAGCCGAGCGCCGCCGCGAGCAGTGGGTGGCCGACCGGCTGGTGGAGGCGGGCCGGGCGCGGGCCCAGGCCCTCGGCTGGCCGGACGCCTACGCGTACACAAAAGCGCTCGCGGAACGGGCGGTCGAGGAGATCAAGGGACCGATCCCGGTGACCGTGGTGCGCCCGTCCATCATCGAGTCCGCGGCGGCAGAGCCGCACTCGGGGTGGATTCGGGGCTTCCGGATGGCGGAGCCGGTGATCATCTCGTACGGGCGCGCGCTGTTGAAGGACTTCCCCGGCATCCCGGAAAGCGTCATCGACGTCATCCCCGTCGACCTCGTGGTGGCCGCCATCCTCGCCGTTGCCGCTCGCGGCCCGGAAACGCCCCCCGGGGTGTACCAGGTCGCCACCGGGTCCCGGAACCCGCTCCGGTACGACGAGCTGGTCGACCTGGTGCGGGATTACTTCCGCGAGCACCCCCTGTACGACACCGACGGACAGCCCATCGTGCCCCCCGAGTGGTCGTTCCCCGGGCGGGGCAAGGTCCGCCGGCAGCTGGAACGGGGGATCAAAGGGCTCAAGGCGGCGGAACGGGCCCTCGTCGCCCTGCCCATCCGGGGCGAGAGGGCCGAAGTCAGCGGCACCCTGGAGGAGCGCCGGATCCAGGCCGAGCGGGCGCTCGACTACGTGAAGTTGTACGGCGCCTACGCCGAGACCGAGGCGATCTTCGACGACACGCGCCTGCGTGCGCTGTGGGAGAGCTTGGACGAGGAGGACCGGCGTGCGTTCCCCTTCGACACGTCCGTCATCGACTGGGCGACATACGTCCAGACCATCCACCTGCCGACGGTGGTGCGGCAGGCCCGGGTGCGGACCACTGGCGGTGCTCGAGAGGGGCTGACCCGCACCGAGCGGACCCGGCGGGCAGTCCTCTCCCCCGACCGCCACTTCGCCGCCTTTGACCTGGAGAACACGCTCATCGCCTCCAACGTCGTGGAGTCCTACGCCTGGCTCGCCACCCGGCGCATGCCCGACGAGGACCGGGCCCGGTTCGTGGCTCGCATGCTTCGGGCCGCACCCGGCCTCTGGTCCCTCGACCGCAAGGATCGGGGCGACTTCCTGCGCCACTTCTACCGGCGGTACGAGGGGGCGCCGGTGGAGCGGGTGCGGGAGGACGCGTGGGAGCTGTTCTCCTACCTGCTGCTGACGAAGTCCTTCCCCGCCGGGTTTCGCCGCGTGCGCGAGCACCGCCGGGCCGGCACCCGCACCGTGCTGATCACCGGCGCGCTGGACTTCGTGATCGAACCGCTGCGCCCCCTGTTCGACGACGTGGTCTGCGCCAGCATGGACGAGCGGAACGGGCGGTTGACGGGCGAGCTGCGCGACGTCCCGCCTACGGGGGAGGCGCGGGCCCTGGTCATGGCCGAGTTCGCCCAGGCCGAGGGGCTCTCGCTGGCCGAATCGGTCGCCTACGCCGACTCGGCAAGTGACCTGCCCATGCTCGAGGCGGTCGGGTTCCCGGTGGCCGTCAACGCCGAGCCCAAGCTCGCCGCCATCGCCCGCAAGCGCGGTTGGCACGTCGAGCAGTGGACGAAGGCGCCCGGGGCTCCCCGGCCGCTGCTCCCCCTCTCACCCAGGCCCGCCGATCCGCGGGGGCGCTTGCGGGCGCTCAACGGGGTCTGATGCGCGCCTTACTGTTCGAACGGTCGTTCTCGCGTTATGCCGCCGCCAAGGTGGCGGGGTCGATCGCCCCGGGACTGGGAGCGAGGGTCGGACCCCTCACCCTGTCCGAGGTGGACGAGCCCGCGCTTCCTGGGACCGCGTGGCACCGGGTGCGGCCCCGCCTTTCCGGGATCTGCGGCTCCGACCTGGCGACGATCGACGGGAAGTCGTCCCGCTACTTCGAGCCCATCGTGTCCTTCCCGTTCGTCCCCGGCCACGAGATCGTTGGCGACTGCGAAGGGCAGCGGGTGGTGATCGAACCGGTGCTGGGGTGCGAGGTGCGCAACATCCACCCGCCGTGCCGCGCGTGCGCCCAGGGACGGCTCGATTGCTGCGAGCGGATCGCCTTCGGGGACCTCGAGCCGGGCGCGCAGACGGGGTACTGCGCCGACACCGGGGGCGGCTGGTCCACGTCCTTGGTCGCCCATCAGAGCCAGATCCACCCCGTGCCCGAGGGAATGTCCGACGAGGCGGCGGTCATGGTCGAGCCGGCGGCCTGCGCCATTCATGGCGTCCTGAGCGCAGGGCCGGGGGGTGGCGGCACCGTGCTCGTCCTGGGTGCCGGCACGCTCGGGCTGTGCGCCGTTGCCGCCCTCCGCCGCTTCGCCACGCCGGGGACCGTTATTGCCGTGGCCAAGTACCCCGAGCAGCGAAAGCTGGCCACGGAGCTGGGGGCGGACGTCGTCGTGGGCCCCGGGGAGGCCCAGCGCGCGGTGCGGCGAGCGACGAACTCGCTTCGGATGGGCGGCCGCCTGTCGGGTGGCGCGGACGTGGTGATCGACTGTGTCGGAACCGAGACCTCGCTCGCCCAGGATCTCGCCGTGGTACGGCCCGGGGGTCTGGTCGTGCTCCTCGGCATGCCATCGGTCGTCACCGTCGATCTGACGCCCCTGTGGCAGCGACAGGTGACGCTGCGGGGTTCCTACGCCTACGGGGTGGAGAACGTCGGCCGGGCCAACGGGGAGGCTGCTCCCCGCACCTTTGACCTCGCCTTCGAGCTGGTAACGGACACCCGGCTGGAACGGCTGGTCTCCGCCTCCTACACGCTCGACCGCTACCGTGAGGCCATCGAGCATGCCGCCAACGCCGGTCGCCGTGGCGCCGTGAAGGTGGTCTTTGACCTACGAGGAGAGAAGAGCCGTTGACGACACCCGCCCGTGCCCACCGGGGACACACCCGACCGGGCTTCGTGCTGGAAGTCGACCGGTCGACCCCACCCATCCTGTTCCACGCCGGTGAGGGGTTCCACCTCGAGCGGCTGCCGGTCGGGACCCGGGTCGTCTACCCGAACGAGCCGCTGCCCGCCCTGGAGGACCCCGACGGCGCCATCCGCCACGCCCTGCTCCACCCCCTGGGTGACTGCGAGCCGCTCCCCGCCCTGCTCCGGCCCGGGATGAAGCTGACCATCGCCTTCGACGACCTGTCCCTGCCCCTGCCGCCGATGCGCAAGCCCGACAATCGCCAGCGGGTGATCGAGGCCGTGCTGGAGATGGCCGCCGAGGCCGGGGTGGACGACGTCGTGCTCATCGCCGCCCTCGGCCTGCACCGCCGGATGACCGAGGCCGAGCTGCGGCACGCGCTCGGCGACCGCGTCTACGACGCCTTCGCTCCCCACGGCCTGCTCCAGCAGCACGATGGGGAGGATCCGGACAATCTCGTCGTGGTCGGCCACACCGCCGAGGGCGAGCTGGTCGAGATGAACAAGCGGGCGGCGACCAGCGACCTCCTCGTCTACGTCAACATCAACCTGGTGGCGATGGACGGGGGCCACAAGAGTCTCGGCACCGGGCTCACCTCATACCGGAGCCTGCGCCACCACCACAACGTCCACACGCTGCAACACAGCCGGTCAGTCATGGACCAGACCCGCTCCGAGCTCCACTCGTCCAACTGGCGGATGGGACGGCTGGTCGCCGGCGCGGGGATCAAGGTCTTCCAGATCGAGACCACGCTGAACACCGACACGTTCCCCAAGCCGTTCGGGTTCCTCCAGAAGCGGGAGTGGGAATGGTCGGCGTTCGACCGGGCGTCCTACCTGACGACCAAGAAGTCCCTCGACCGCACGCCGTTGTCGGTCTCTCGGCCGATCTTCCAAGCCATCAAGGCACCGCACCAGATGACGGGCGTTCATGCAGGCGAGGTCGAAGCGGTGCATGCGGCAACGACCGAGAACATCTACCGGCAGCAGCTGGTGCCCGTGGCCGGCCAGACGGACGTGCTGACCCTGGGGCTCCCCTACATCTGCCCCTACAACGTGAACTCGGTGATGAACCCCATCCTCGTCATGTGCCTGGGGCTCGGCTACTTCTTCAACCTGTACAAAGGACGCCCGTTGGTGCGGGAGGGCGGGGTCGTGATCATGAGCCATCCCACGCCTTGGGAGTTCCACCCCGTTCACCACCCGAGCTACATCGACTTCTTCGAGCAGGTGCTCACCGAGACCACCGACCCGGTCGAGATCGAGGCCAAGTACGAGGAGGACTTTGCGACCGACCCCTGGTACATCCACCTGTACCGGACGAGCTACGCCTACCACGGCGTCCACCCCTTCTACATGTGGTACTGGGGTGCGCACGCACTCCAGCACCTCGCCCCCAATGGGGTGATCGTCGTCGGCGGCGACGCCAAGGCAGTCCGCCGGCTGGGGTTCAAGCCGGCCAGCACCTTCCGGGACGCGTTCGAGATGGCGGAGGACGTCGTCGGCCGGGACCCCTCGGTCACCCACCTCCACTGTCCACCGTTGGTGATGGCGGAGGTGACATGAACCGGCGCGAGCGCGCCGCCGTCGCCGTCGTCGTCACCGGCTGCGGCGCCGTCCTTGTTGAAGCGCGCCGGTGACCCTGCGGCTGCGGGTTCGCCCGCCCTTCCCGTTGGGCAAACCGACGTGGCCCACTAGCGTCCCCCGCCCGCCGGTGGATAAGCGCGCCGGGGTGCACTACGACACGTCGTGGTCACGCCGCTACCCGGCCCGTCTGGCGCGCGCCGTGATCCTCGACGACCTCATGCGTCCCATGGTGAAGCTGCTCGGGTCCCCGACCGTGCACGGCCTCGACCACGTGAAGGATCTCGAAGCCCCCGCCATCTTCGCCGCCAACCATCACAGCCACCTCGACACGCCGCTCGTCCTGACGTCACTGCCCGAGCGCTTCCGCCACAAGGCGGTGGTCGCGGCCGCCGCCGACTACTTCTTCACCAACCGGGTGAAGGGCGCCGTGTCGGTGTTGACTATTGGTGCGATCCCGATGGAGCGACTCCGCGTGAACCGGCGTTCTGGTGATCTCGCGGCCGAGCTGATGGCCGATGGGTGGAGCCTCGTGATCTTCCCCGAAGGGGGGCGGAGCGAGGACGGCTGGGGGCGGGAGTTCCGGGGAGGCGCCGCGTACCTCTCGGTGCGGACGGACCGGCCGGTCGTGCCCGTGCACGTGGAGGGGACTCGGCGAATACTCAAGAAGGGCGACTCCTACCCGAAGCCCGTCGGCCCGCCGTTCGGGCGTGGACGGGGCGTGCAGGTCACATTCGGCCGGCCGCTTCGGGCCCGTGTGGGAGAAGACGCCCGCCGACTGGCGGCTCGGATCGAGGCGGAGGTGGCCGCTCTGGCCGACGAGGCGGCGACCGACTGGTGGTCGGCCCGGCGACGGGCGGCCACGGGGACGACGCCGTCGCTGAGCGGGCCGGCGGCCGGAAGCTGGCGTCGAGCCTGGGCGCTGGAGGAGCACAAGCGGAAGGCGGGCAACGAGCCCGACTGGCCCTGAGACCTCTTGCCCTGGTTCAGCGGCCATGGAAAACTCTTCCCCCGGCGGGCGCTGA
>JALZEC010000128.1 GCA_030862235.1 Actinomycetota bacterium
GATCAGTGCTCGGCGGCGACCAGGATGTCCTGCACGATGTCGGCCCGCCGTTCGGCGACGTCCGCCTCCCGGCGGAGCTGCTCGGCCGAGGCGAGGTCGCCGTGTCGTTCGGCCCGTTGCGACAGGCGCCGGGTCAGCGCCGCCTTCTCGTGCAGCGCCCGCACGGACGCCCACAGGGCGTCCTCCACCGCCGTCGCCTTGGCCTCCAGCAGGGCCTCCAGCAGGACGACGTGACCGATGCGGCACTCCAACTTGCTCACGTTGCCGTCGGTCCGCTCCCCCAACACCCCTCCGCAGTGCGGGCAGCTGAGACCGGTGGGGTGCCCAGGAACACCGAGCGCTCCGAACCGGTCGAGCTCATCACCCTCCGTCGCCGCCGTGGGGTCAGGCACCTTCTCGTCCATCAGCGCTCCATTTCCACGTGCTCCGGAGGTCTTGTACCCATTTCGGGCCGGTCGTGGTTGCGCTAACCAACAATTCCGATAGTCTTCGTCGGAAATGGAAGAGCTGATCCTCGTCGCCCTGGCCGGTTTCCTCGCGTCGCTGGTCGACGGCGCCCTGGGGATGGGCTTCGGCCCCACGTCCTCCAGCATCCTGCTGGCTAGTGGGTTCTCGCCGGCTGCGTCCGCCGCGACCGTGAACCTGGCCAAGGTGGCGACGGGGTTCTCCGCCGCCCTGGCTCACTGGCGGTTCCGCAACACCGATCACCGGCTGGTCCTCAAACTGGCGATCCCCGGCGCGCTCGGCGCGGTGCTCGGAGTCACCATCCTGGCCAACGTCGACGGTGACACGCTCAAGCCGGTGCTGGCCGTGATCCTCCTTCTGGTCGCCGTCCGGATCCTCCTGCGCTTCAGCAATCCGCTGGCCGCGCCCCGTGCCGATTCCGACGATCCTCCCGTCTTCGACCAGAAGGGTATGGCGCTTGCCGCCGCCACTGGTGGGGTCACCAATGGACTGGTGGGAGCGTGGGGCCCGGTCGTCACCCCCTTCCTGCTCCACAGGGGCCTGCCTCCCCGCTACGCCATCGGCTCGGTGAACACGGCGGAGGTGGCGGTGGCCGTGGTCTCGGCCGGCACCCTCCTCGGTACGATCGGGGGGAACGGCGTCGAAGCGGCCACCGTCGTGGCCATGCTGATCGGCGGTGTCATCGCCAGCCCCCTCGCGGCCTGGCTCATCCGGTTCCTGCCGGCCCGGGCCCTCGGCGTGGCGGTGGGCGGATTCCTCCTGGTGACCAACCTCCGGGCCCTGGCCGATTGGGCAGACGTGGGAGGGGCCCGGTGGGTTGGTTACCTCGTCGTCGCCGTCGCCACGACGGCGGCCGCCCTGCGGCCAAGGCTGGTGCAGGGTCGCCAGCCCGTACTCGACCCGGCCTGAGCCCCTTGCTGCCCTGACCCACCGCGGTGGGTCCACGCACTGGTCCGCCCCGCTGCGCCCTGCCCTGGCACAATCGTCGCGTGCGGGTGTCCGCCAAGGTCGACTACGCCGTCCGGGCCTTGGCCGAGTTGGCCAGCGCCGGAGGCTCGCCGATGAAGGGCGACGCCATCGCCCGGGCCCAGCACATCCCCGTCAACTTCCTGGAGAACATCCTCAGTGATCTCCGGCGGGCCGGGATCGTGAACAGCCAGCGGGGGACGACCGGTGGGTACTGGCTCGTCGTTCCCGCCGAGAGCATCACGATCGCCGACGTCATTCGGGCGGTGGAAGGCGCGCTGGCCGACGTCCGCGGCGAACCTCCCGAGGAGATCGTGTACACCGGCTCGGCCGCCGCCCTCCAGGAGGTGTGGATCGCGACCCGGGCCGCCCTCCGGTCAGTCCTCGAAGTGGTCACCATCGCCGACGTGGCTGGTGGCCGTCCCCCCGAGGTGGTCACCCGCCTCACCAGCGATCCCGACGCCTGGGTCCGCCGTTAGCTCGCCCTACCGCCGCGTCACCGGGGGGCGTGGATGAGGTCGGCGGGGTCCGGGCGAGCGGGAGGGCCTGAGCTCGCCTGACGTGCGACGATCGGCCGGTGCGAGGAGTTCCGCCGGTGGTGCGGCGCCAGCTCGAGGAGATCGTCGGCCGGCCCCACGTTCTGACCGACCGGGAGGTGATCGCCGGGTTCTGCGTCGACTGGACCGGGCGCTTCCGGGGAACGACCGAGGCGGTCGTCCGTCCCGGCTCCACTGCCGAAGTAGCCGCCGTCGTCTCCGTGTGCCGGCAGCACGGCGTGGCCCTGGTGCCGCAAGGCGGCAACACCGGATTGGTTGGGGGCAGCGTGCCCCTCGACGGCGAGCTGGTGGTCAGCCTGCGCCGTCTGGCCGCCATCAGCGACGTCGACCCCCGGACCGGCCAGCTGACGGCGGACGCCGGCTCCACGCTGGCCGAGGTGCAGCGAGCGGCGTCTGGCGCCGACTGGGGCTACGGGGTGGACTTCGCCAGCCGGGATACGGCCACGGTGGGAGGCTCCATCGCCACCAACGCCGGGGGGCTGCGGGTCATCCGTTATGGGGACACCCGGGCACAGGTCGTGGGCGTGGAGGCGGTGCTCGGGGATGGCTCAGTCGTGTCCCACCTGGGCGGGCTCGTCCGGGACAACTCGGGCTACCACCTGCCGTCGCTGTTCTGCGGCAGCGAGGGGACGCTGGGGATCGTCACCCGGGCCCGCCTACGGCTGGTGCCCCCGGCGCGTGTACGGGTGGCAGCCCTGCTCGCCTTCGACGACCTCGACGGGGCAGTGACCGCCGCCGCCGACCTCCGCCACCACGTCCGCTCCCTGGAGGCAGCCGAGCTCTTCGTGGCGTCGGGCCTGGAGTTGGTGTGCCGCACCGAGCACCTGCCGGCCCCCTTCCCCACCGCTCACCCCGCCTACCTCCTGGCCGAGGCGGCCGACGCCCGTAGCCCCTTCGACGACCTGTCGGGCGCGCTCAGTTCTCTCTCGGCGTTGGCCGAGGTGGCCGACGTGGCCGTCGCGGTCGACGAGGCGAGGCGAGCCGAGCTCTGGCGCTACCGGGAAGGTCACACCGCCGCCATCAACACCCTCGGCCCACCCCACAAGCTGGATGTGGCCCTTCCCGGCCCCCGTCTGGCCGAGTTCCTGCGGGAGGTGCCGGCAGCGGTAGCGGCCATGCGGCCCACCGCCGACACCTGGCTCTTCGGGCATGCGGCGGACGGCAACGTCCACGTGAACGTCACCGGCATCCCCCCCGATGACGACGCCGTCGACGAGGTGGTCCTCCGGCTGGCCGCTGACATGGGCGGCACGGTCAGCGCCGAGCACGGGATCGGCACGGCGAAGCGGGCGTATCTGGGGCTCAACCGCAGCCCGGCCGAGATCGCCGCCTTCCGCGCCCTCAAGCGGGCGTTCGACCCCGACGGCATCCTCAACCCGAACGTCCTGCTGCCGAGTGCCCTCTCCGGGCCCTGAGGCTACGGTCGGACCAGTGGCCGAGGAGGGTGTGGCGTTCGAGGCGGCCGGTCGGGAGGTGGTGATCACCCATCCCGGCAAGGTGTTCTTCTCCGAGCGCGGGGAGACCAAGCTCGACCTGGCCCGCTACTACCTGGCCGTCGAGGAGCCGCTGCTGGCGGCCATGGGTGGGCGTCCAGTGCTGCTCCAGCGGTTTCCCAACGGGGCCGGCGGCTCGTCGTTCTTCCAGAAGCGGGTGCCCGAGGTCCGGCCCAGCTGGCTGGAGACCACGATCGTCAGCACACCCAACGGCACGACGTCCCAGGCCTTGGTGGTGGCCGACGTGGCCCACGTCCTGTGGGCGGTCAACCTGGCCTGTCTGGGGTTCCACGTGTGGCCGTCCAAGGCAGCTAACCCCGAGCACGCCGACGAGCTGCGGATCGACCTCGACCCCACACCGGGCGTGACCTTCGGCATGGTCCAGGAGGCGGCGGCGGAGGTGCGCACGTTGCTTGAGGAGCTGGGCGTTCTCGGCCTGCCCAAGACCACGGGGAACCGGGGGGTCCACGTCTACGTCCGCCTCCAACCCCGCTGGACCTCCTACGAGGTTCGGGCTGCCGCCGTGGCCGTGGCCCGGGAGCTGGAACGGCGACGACCCGACCTCATCACCGCGGCGTGGTGGAAGGAGGAGCGGGGCCGGCGGGTGTTCGTGGACTTCAACCAGAACGCGCCGCACAAGACCGTCTTCGGGGCGTGGTCGGTCCGTGCTCGTCCGGGCGCCCAGGTGTCGACCCCATTTGGTTGGGACGAGCTGCCGCACGTCCACCCCGACGACTTCACGATCGCCAACGTGCCCGACCGGGTGGCGGACCGCGGTGACCCGTGGGCGCCCATGTCGGCCGACCCCCAGTCGCTCGAGCCCTTCCTGGCCATGTCCGAGCGGGACAAGGCGGCCGGGCTGCTGGACGCCCCGTGGCCGCCCGTCTACCCGAAGATGCCAGGCGAGCCACCGCGGGTCGCACCCAGCCGGGCCAAGAAGCAACCCAACTGACAGGGCGGGGACAGTCCCTCGCCCTTAATCGGCGCCCTTACCCGACGCCCTTACCCGGCCACGAAGGGGACGAGCTGGGCCCCGAAGGCGACCTCCCTGAGCATGTCTCCGAATTCTCCCGGCTTGGCTCCGACCTCGTCGATGTCCGAACTGGACACCCCGCGGTACTCCGCTCAGCCGGGGGAGAAGTAGATCGGGATCTTCGCCTCCAAGACGGTGTCGAGCGCCGCCTTCTGGCGCCCCTCGACCCGGCTCCGCACCTCGTGGCGCAGCATGCCGGTGGCGGGGCCGGCCAGGAAGATCTCCGCCTCCAGCGATGCGTCGATAGCCCGTTTGGCGAAGGTGAACGGCGTCCACGCGGCGTTGTCCCGGTCCGGCCCGATCGTCGAGTAGAAGATCAGCTTGCGCGGTTCGGTCATAGGGAGCGGCTTGCTAGGTGGTCAGCAGCTCGGCGGCGCCGGTTTCGACCGACGGGTGGCGCAGCTTGGCCAGCGCCCGCGACTCGATCTGACGGATGCCCTCGCGGGTGAGGTTGAAGCGGGCCCCCACCTCATCGAAGGTGCGGGGTTCGCCCTGGTCCAGCCCGAACCGCAGCCGCAGGACCTCGCGCTCGCGCTTGTCCAGCACCCCCAGCAGCCGGGCGATCTCGGTCGGGATGACCTCGGAGATGGCGACGTCCTCGGGCGAAGCGGCAGTGGGGTCGGCGATCACATCGCTCAGGTCGGCATCGGAGTCCTCACCCAGGGGCTCGGAGATGGAGCGGGGCTCCGACCCCATGCGCAGCGCCTCGGTCACCTGCTGCGGGCGCAGGCCCAGCTCGTGGGCCACTTCTTCCGGCGTCGGCGTGCGGCCGAACTCCATCTGCAGTCGCCCCATCGTCCGCTCGACCTGACCCACCAGATCACGGGCGTGCAGGGGCAGGCGGATGGTGTGGGCCGAGGCGGCGATTCCCCGGGTGATGGCCTGGCGGATCCACCAGGTGGCGTAGGTGGAGAACTTGAACCCCTTGCGGTAGTCGAACTTCTCCACGGCGTGGATCAGACCGAGGTTGCCCTCCTGCACAAGGTCGAGGAGGGGGAGCTTCGAACCCTGGTACCGCTTGGCCACAGAGACGACCAGCCGCAGGTTGGCGTTCACGAACGTCCGTGTCGCCTCCTCGCCCACGGCGACCAGGCGCTCGAGCTCGTGGCGGCGCGCCGAAGGCAACGCCCCGCCCCCGTCCTCGGCTTCGGAGAGCTCCTCGGCCGCCTTGCGGGCGGCCTGGATGGCCTGGCCCAGCCGGGCCTCGTCTTCTTTGGTCAGGAGCTGGTGCTTGCCGATCTCGTCCAGGTAGAGCCGGACGAGATCCTGTTCAGACTGGTGTTCTTCGGTGATGGCCATGGTGCGTAAAACGGTCCTGCTTCGGTGGTAGTGCACGTGGACGCGCCAGGTGAAACTCGGCGACTGCCCTCCGGTTTCAACGACGGCCGCGTCGCACGTGTTCCCGCCACCTCCGAGGGAGGGGCAGGAAGCGTCTAGTTTAGCGCTGCTGGGCCCCCTCCTCGTCCGGGACAGACTGGGGGCGGTGACCGCGGCCGACCCCGCCCTCCGCCAGCGCCTGTACGCGGCCAAGCTGGCCGCCCTTGTCCGCTCCCACTGGGGTGCGGTTGTCGACGACGCCACCCCCATCCCCTTTGCCGGCGGCGCCGCCCTCTCCGTGCCCGGGGTGGTATGGGTCCTGGCTGAGGAAAGGGCTGAGCGATCGCTCGGCCCCGCCCTCCTCCTCGCCTCCCGGCGCGCCACTGACCAGCTGCACCTGTTGGCTGGACCGCCCGCCGCAGGCAGCCTCGCCCGGCGCGCCACCGTCTTCCGGCTCCCGACCGCCGTCTGGACGGTGGAGGGCAGGGACGTCGCCGAGAAGGGGCCCGACCACGTACCGCAGGAGCCCCCGCTACCCGACGCCGCCGAGCCCTACCGCCTGCTGATCCGGCGAGCGGGTGCCGAGCCGGTCGTCGAGGCCGGCATCCTGCGGGCCGAGGTCCTCGGACTCGAGGTGGGCCGGGTGGAGGTGGAGGAGGCTGGTGCACGCCTCGCCGTCGGCGTCGGCAAGTACGACCGGGAGGCGATGCGGATCGTGCACGGCGACGACCAGGGCCTGCCTCAGCTGTTCGAGGCCGTTCAGTTCGTGTCCGAGCGCCGGGTTCCCGGCCGGGAGGGTTCTCCCGCCTACCACCTCGCCCCCGAACGGTGGCTCCGCTCGCTCGTGGTCGACCAGCCCCACCTCGTCGGTGCCGCCGAGCTCACCCCGGTGCCGCCGCCCGTGGTCAGGGGGGACCTGCGCGAGACCGTCCCCGCCCCCGCCGCCGGTACCGACCAGGAGGGTCGCCGCCTGCTCGTCCTCTGCTCGGTCGGAGTCGACCTCGACCTGGTGCCGACGGCGGCGGATGTCTGGCTGGCCGACGGACGGCAACCCCGGCTCGTGTTGTGCGTGCCCGAGGGCGACGCCTACCCCGCGCTCCGTGAGCTGGCCAGCCTGCTCCACTCGCCGGTCCAGATCGTGACCGTCGCCAGCGCGTGGCGAGCGGGAACCGAGCCGGCCCCCCCGCAGCCCCGGTAGCGGTGGTTACGAGCGGCGCGCCGCCTCGAGCTGCTCGTTCGCCCGCTGATTGCGTTTGCTGAGGACGGCGAACGCCACAACGCAGCCGATGGCGAGCACGACGAGGGCGGCGATCAAGCCCTTGCCGCCCGAACCCTCATCGTTGGTGCCGGTGCCCGCTCCGCCACCCGTGGCGCCAGCGCCGCCGGGCGTCGTGCGGTTGCCGGTGCTGTCGTCGCTGCCCGCATTGGTCGGTACCGAGTTGGACGGACCGCCTTGGCTGGGCGTCTGGTCGGACTCGTTGGTGGGCTGGTTGCCGCTCGGGGAGTTGGGCTGTGCCCTTGCCGGGAGGGCCAGCAGCGCGAACACGGCGGACGTGATGGCGAACAGGGCGAGGATTTTCCGCATGGGCGAACTCTCCCCGCCGCCCGGGCACCGCCAAACCCGTCCCA
>JALZEC010000151.1 GCA_030862235.1 Actinomycetota bacterium
CGACGGCGTCGGGGAAGTCCGCCGTCGCCGTGGCGCTCGCCCGCCGGCTGGGCGACGTCGAGCTCGTGTCGGTCGACTCCATGCAGGTCTACCGGGGCATGGACATCGGCACGGCCAAGCCCACCGCTGCCGAGCGGGCCGAGGTCCCGTACCACCTGCTCGACCTGGTCGATCCCGAGGAGGACTTCTCGGTCGCCCGCTTCCAAGCCGAGGCGGCCCGCGTGCTTGCCGGCATCGAGGAGCGGGGCCATCGGGCCCTTTTGGTCGGTGGGACCGGGCTGTACCTCCAGGCGGTGGTGGACGGACTCACGGTGCCGGGCTCGTGGCCGCGGCTGCGGGCCGAGCTGGAGACGGAGGCGGCGACGCCGGTTGGGATTGCCGCCCTCTACCAGCGCCTCGCCGTCCTCGACCCTCCCGCCGCCTCCCGGATCGAGCCGGCCAATGCCCGCCGCATCGTGCGAGCGCTCGAGGTCACGCTGGGCGGCGGCAGGCCGTTCTCGTCCTACGGACCGGGCCTGGCCGCCTTCCCGCCCACCCGCTTCCGCCTCGCCGGGATTTGGCTGCCCCGGTCGGTCGTCGCCGCCCGGGTCGAGGCCCGCTACACGGCCCAGCTCGCGGCCGGCTTCCTCGACGAGGTCCGGGCCCTCGCCGCCCGTCCCGGACGCCTGTCCCGCACCGCCCGCCAGGCCCTGGGCTACCGCGAACTGCTCGACCACGTGGCTGGGAAGTGCAGCCTCGAGCAGGCGGTTGAGCAGGCAGTGCAGCGCACGAGGGCCTTCGCCCGCCGCCAGCGGATGTGGTTCCGCCGGGATCCCCGGATCGTCTGGTTCGGGTCGGCCGGAAACCCGTTCGTCGCGCTGCCGGCTCTGCTGGAACACTGGGCCCACTGATGCGACTCCGGAAGTACCACGGCCTGGGAAACGACTTCCTCATCCTCCTGGACGCCGACGGCCGTCAGCCGGTCGACGCACCGTTGGCGCGCGCCATCTGCGACCGCCACCGGGGCGCGGGGGCGGACGGCTTGATCCGCATCACCCGGAAACCCGAGCTGACCATGGAGCTCTTCAATGCCGACGGGGGGCGGGCCGAGACGAGCGGGAACGGCCTGCGCTGCGTGGGCCGCGCCGTGGTGGACGCAGGGTGGGTTGAGCCAGGGGAGTTCGACGTCGCCACCGACGCCGGGCGGCGGCGCCTGCACGTGTCCGAGGAGGGGACGGTGCACGTCGACATGGGGACCGCCCTGGTAGGCGCGCCGCTGCGGGTGCCCTGGGACGACATCCCCTTGGCTTGGTCGAATCTGGTGAGCATCGGGAACCCGCACCTGGTCCTCGGGGTCGAGGACCCGGCCTACCCGGCCAAGGTCGACCTCGACCAGATCCAGGGCCTGCAGATGCTCTACCCCGGCGGCATCAACGTGGAGGTCGTCGCCACCGGCCCGGGCAGGGACGAGCTGACCATGCGGGTCTGGGAACGAGGGGTGGGCGAGACCCTGGCCTGCGGCTCCGGCGCGTGCGCGGCAGTGGCGGCGGCGTGGAAGCAGGGGCGGGTGGGGGATCGCGTGACTGTCCACCAGCCGGGAGGCGACGTGATCGTCGAGGTGGCCGACGGCGGCATCACCCTCACCGGGCCCGCCGAGTACATCTGCGACGTGGAGTGGCCGGATCGCTCGGCCGGAGGGGTCGAGAGCGGGCACGGGGCCGGAGCCGCCGAGGGTGGGAAGACATGGCGCTGATCGAACGCGATCGACGGGAGACGGTCGTCCTCGTCGGCGTGGCCATCCCCCCGGCCACCACCGAGGAGGCCGAAGCCTCGCTCGACGAGCTGGCCGCCCTGGCCGACACCGCCGGGGCGGACGAGGCCGAGCGCGTCCTCCAGCGCCGTGACGAGCCCGACCCCGCCACCTTCATCGGCAAGGGCAAGGCCGAGGAGCTGCGCGAGCTCTCGGAGACGGTCGACGCCGACACGGTCATCTTCGACGACGAGCTGAGCCCGGCTCAGAGCCGCAACCTGGAGAAGATCCTCGGTCGCACGGCCATCGACCGCACCGCCCTGATTCTCGACATCTTCGCCCAGCACGCCCACAGCAACGTGGGCAAGGCCCAGGTCGAACTGGCCCAGATCCGTTACCGGCTTCCCAGGCTCCGGGGCAAGGGCAAGGCCCTCAGCCAGCAGGCGGGTGGCATCGGCACCCGGATGGGTGGCGGCGAGACGAAGCTCGAGATCGACCGCCGGCGGCTGCAGCGGCGAGCGGCCAAGTTGGAGGCCGAGCTGCGAGAGGTGGCCAACAACCGCCGCGTCCAGCGCAAGTCCCGGGCCCGCTCCCGGGTCAGCACGGTTGCCCTGGTCGGCTACACCAACGCCGGCAAGTCCACGCTGCTCAACCGCCTGACCGACGCCGGCGTGCTGGTCGAGGACCGGCTCTTCGCCACTGTGGACCCCACCACCCGCCGCCTGATCCTGCCGGGGGGCGAACCGCTGCTCGTGACCGACACGGTCGGGTTCGTCCGCAAGCTGCCCCACCAGCTGGTGGAGGCCTTCCAGTCCACCCTCGAAGAGGTGGCCGAGGCCGACCTGCTCGTTCACGTGGTCGACGTCTCGTCGGCCGACCCCGAGGCCCAGATCCGGGCCGTCCGCACCGTGCTGGCCGAGATCGGCGCCGACGAGGTCCCGGAGCTGCTGGCCTTCAACAAGGCGGACCAGCTGGAGCCGGAGGACAAGCCGCAGGTGGAACGCGTCCTTGAGCGACACCCCGGGTCGGTCGTCGTGTCCGCCGTGACGGGCGAGGGCATCGACCTCTTGCTGAACCGGGTGGCCGACCGGTTGCGGGCCCTGTTCCACGTGGTTGAGCTGGTCGTGCCCTACGAACGGGGTGACGTGGTGAGTGCCCTCCACCGCCACGGCGAGGTGCTTGAGGAGGTCCACGAGCCCAGCGCCACCCGCGTCCGGGCCCGGCTCCACGAGGTCGACGTCGCCCGCTTCGCCCAGTTTCAGGCCGGGCGGGCCTCATGACGGCTGCGGCCGAGGCCGACGGCTTCCGGCCGCCGCCCTATCCCTACGATCGCCTGGAGGAGCTGAAGCCGCTCGCCGCCGCCCACGAGGGCGGCATGGTCGACCTGTCCATCGGCACGCCCTTCGACCCCCCGCCCGCCGCCGTGGTCGCCACCCTCGGCTCCTCCGGCGCCGAGCGCGGCTACCCGCCGTCCGTCGGCTCGGCCCGCTTCCGCCAGGCGGCGGCCGGGTGGATGCAGCGGCGCTTCGGCGTTTCCGTCCCGATCGAGGCCATCGCCGCCTGCGTGGGGACGAAGGAGCTGGTGGCCGGGCTTCCCCACCTCCTCCGCCTGCGGGACCCGTCCAGGGACACGATCCTCTACCCAGCCGTGTCCTATCCCTCGTACGCCATGGGCGCGATCCTGGCCGGCTGCCGGGCGGTGCCTGTCCCCGTCGACGACCGCTGGCGGCTCGACCTCGCCGCCGTCGACGAGGAGGATGCCGCCCGCGCCCTCGCCCTGTGGGTCAACACGCCAGGCAACCCGGCCGGGGGGCTCGACGACCTGGTGGCCGCCGCCGCCTGGGGCCGCCAGCGTGCGGTTCCCGTGCTGTCCGATGAGTGCTACGCCGAGTTCACCTGGGACGGCCCGCCGCGGACCATCCTCGAGGCGGGGCTGGAGGGGGTGCTGGCCGTGCACTCCCTCTCCAAGCGCTCGAACCTCGCCGGCGTCCGGGCCGGCTTCTACGCCGGCGACCCGCCACTGGTCCACTACCTGGCGGAGGTGCGCAAGCACGCCGGCCTCATGCCGCCGGGACCGGTCCAGGCGGCGGCCGCGGTCGCGTTCGACGACGACCTCCACGCCGTCGAGCAGCGCCAGCGATACGAGGAACGGCTGCGGTACTTCGCCGGTGTGCTCGAAGCGCTCGGTCTGGACGCGCCCCTTCCCGGCGGCAGCTTCTACCTCTGGGTGCGTGCCCCGGACGGGGATGCGTGGGCCCTGACCCGGCGGCTCGTAGCCGAGGGGGGCGTGCTCGTATCTCCCGGGGAGTTCTACGGCCCCCAAGGGGCGGCCCACGTCCGGATCGCCCTCGTGCAGCCGATGGAGCGGCTCCAACTCGTGGCCCAGAGGCTCGGCGTGCGCGAGCGCGCCTCCAGCCCGTCCTGACCGGCGCGGCCGGGCCCGATCTGGGATCGTGAGGCGGTGACCAACATCGCCTGGAAGAACCTGGCGGGCGAGCGGACCCGCTTCGCCATCTCGGTCGCCGGCGTCGCCTTCTCCGTCGTGTTGGTCATCACCCTGAGGGCCCTGTACTGGGGGGTGATCGCCGAGGCCACCAGCTACGTGCGTTCAACCGGGGCGGACCTGTGGGTGGCGCAGGCGGGAACGCCGGGCGACTTCCTCCAGTCGCGCTCCATCCTCCCGGTGAGTGAGCAGCAACGGATCGCACGGGTGCCGGGGGTCACTTCGGTGGCGCCCCTGCTCAGCCGCCCGGTGGGGCTGAACCTTCGGGGCCACGACGCCGACCTGTTCCTCCTGGGCATCGCCCCCGGCACCGAGGTGGGCTGGCCCAGCGCCATCCGCGGCAAGCTCGAGCCGCCGGCGCCGGGCCAGATCGTCATCGACCGCGTCTTCGCCAAGAACTTCGGGGTGAACACCGGCGACCGCCTACCAATCGGGCCTCGGGGGCTGGAGGTGGCCCGCGTCATCAGCGGGGGCAACGCCTTCGCCTACCAGTTCGCCTGGGCCAACCTGGCCGACCTGACCGAAATGTCGGGAGCCCAGGGGTTTGTCAGCTACTTCCTGGTGACCACGGCCCCTGGGCAGGTTGACAACGTGGCCGAGCGCATCCCCCGGGAAGTCTCCGGCACCCAGGTCTTTGCCGGCACCCAGCTGGCCGAGCAGAACGAGGACAACCTCCGCCAGGGGTTCCTCCCCGTCCTGCTCGTGCTGGTCATCGTGGCCTTCGTCGTCGGCACGATCATCATCGGGCTGATCATCTATACGGCGACGCTCGAGAAGAGCCGCGAGTACGGCGTGCTGAAGGCCATCGGCTTCTCCAACGGCAAGCTCTACAAGGTCGTGTTCCAGCAGTCGCTGCTGGCGGCCACGGCCGGATTCCTCCTGGGCTCCGTCCTGAGCGTGATCCTCGGGCCGGCCATCGAGCGGATCGTTCCCGTGTTCGTCACCCAGATCCGCTGGGGGGACATCCTCTTCGCCGGGGCCGGCGCTCTCGGCATGGCCGTGCTCGCCTCCTTCATCCCGGCGCGGCCCGTCACCCGCCTCGACCCGGCCGAGGTGTTCCGGGCTTGAACAACGGCGCAGTTCTCTGCCTGGAGAACGTCAACAAGGCGTTCGGCGAGGAGGTCACCGCTGTCTCCGACGTCACCCTGGCCGTCGAACCCGGTGAGTTCGTGCTCGTAATGGGTCCCTCCGGGGCGGGAAAGACGACGCTCCTCCAGATCTGCGGTGCGCTCCTCCGGCCGGACAGCGGCAAGGTGTGGCTGGGCGACACCGAGGTGACGGGGCTGACCGAGAAGCGCCTGCCGGCAGTGCGGCTCGCCCAGGTCGGGTTCGTCTTCCAGGCCTTCCAGCTCCTTGCCAACCTCACCGCCCTGGAGAACGTGCGCCTCGTGCTGGAAGCCGCCCGTCGGGACCGGGGAGAGGCGGATTCGCGGGCCCGCGCCCTCCTTGAGGGACTGGGTCTGGCCGATCGGCTCAACGCCCTGCCGGCCACGCTTTCAGGCGGGCAGAAGCAGCGGGTGGCGATCGCTCGGGCCCTGGCCAACGAACCGCCCCTCATCCTGGCCGACGAGCCCACCGGGAACCTCGACTCGAAGACCGGCGCCGCGGTCAAGGAGCTCCTGCACGCCGCGGTGAAGGAGCGAGGCAAGAGCGTGCTGTGCGTGACCCACGACACCCGTGTTCGCGACGTCGCCGACAAGGTGCTCTGGATGGAGGACGGTCGGCTGCGCCCGGAGTGACCGGTGGCCTGGCCTCTTACCCGGTGAGCTCGTGGAAGCGGGCTTCCAGGGCGTCGTGCTCCGCCCGTAAAGCGTCCAGCTCGGCCCGCAGGACGGCGACCGCGTCCTCCAGGACTTGGAGACGGTCGATCCTCCCGCTGCGCGCCGATTCCTGAGTCGCGGGCGCCGTCGCGTCGACCGGCACGTCGCCCGAGAGGAGGTGGGCCCAGCGGGATTCCTTCTGGCCGGGAGCGGCGCCCAACCGCACCACAAGGGGCTCGGGACGGTGGGCCAGGCGGGCCAGCACGGCGTCAACCTCGCCCTGGTCGACGAACTCGTGCAACCGCTCGCTGCGGGCCCGGAGCTCGGCCGCGGTCTGGGGGCCCCGGAGCATGAGCACGGCCAGCAGGGCGGCCTCGGCCTCGTCCAGGCCGAGGGCCTGGTCGAGGACGTGACGGTACTTGTCGGCCCGGTTGGAGCGGCTGTAGTCGATGCGGAGAAGGTTCTCCGCTTTGAGGTTCTCGATGGCCAGCTCCACCGTCCCCTGGTTGAAGGTCACCACCGGGTAGCGGTTCGTGGTCTGGTTGCAGGCCGACAGCAGGGCGTTCATCGTCAGGGGGTAGTTGTCGGGTGTGGTGCGCTCCTTCTCCAGGAGGCACCCGAGGATCCGCACCTGCACGGGCGAGAGCTGCACGGAGCAACGATAGGGCTCCGGGTACGGTCCACCCGTGATCGCCGCCCGGCCGACGCCCGGTCGCATGCTCGCCCGGGCGGCGTGCAAGCGCTGCCCGCTGTGCGGGACGGGCAAGCTGTTCACCCGCTGGTTCCGGATGAAGGAGCGCTGCCCTGGCTGCGGCTACCGGTTCGAGCGGGAGGAGGGCTTCTTTCTGGGCGCCTATGTGATCAACCTTGGGATCACCGAGGGACTGTTGATCCTGTTCGCCATCGTCCCGGCGATCGTGCTCTTCGCCGCCAACCCGGACATGAGCGCCCGCCCGCTGATCATCAGCGGGCTGGTCGCAGCCGTGCTCGGCCCGCTTGCGTTCTACCCCTTCTCCAAGACGCTCTGGACGGCCATCGAGCTCATCTTCCGGCCCAAGGAAGCGACCGAACCGACGGATGAGTCCTGAGTCGGCCTCGGGGGAGACGGCTCTGACACGATTCTCCTGAGGGAGCAAGGAGGTCGGGTGGCCAGCGAGCACGGACGCTCGTCGCAGCGGATGCTGATGGGTGTCGCAACCTCGCCCGGCGTGGGGATCGGCCGGCTGGTGCACCACTCGGAGCGGGGCGACGACGCGGGGGACCGGGTGGAGGACCAGGTGGTGGTCGCGGCCGAGCTGCGTCCGGCCGACGTGACTGCCCTCGACGTCGAGGGCGTGCGGGCGGTGGCCACGGTGGCAGGAGCGCCGCTCTCCCACGGCTCGATCCTGCTCCGGTCCCTCGGGATCCCAGCCGTCACCGGGCTGGGCCGCGAGGTGCTCGACCTCCCGTCAGAAACCCTGGTCCTCGTCGACGGCGACGCTGGCACTGTCCAGGTGGAGCCCGAGGCGGCAGCGGTGGAGGAGGGAAGGGCTCGCCAGCGGGCGGCCCGCGCCCACCAGGACGAGGCGCGCCGGCTCGGGTCCGCTCCGGCGCTGACCCGGGACGGACGGGCGATCCCGGTCGTCGTGAACGTCGGGAATCCGGAAGACGCGGAACTGGCGGTGAGGGAGGGCGCCGACGGAGTCGGGATGCTGCGCACCGAGTTCGTCTTCCTGGATCGCCGAGAGCCGCCGGGCGAGGAGGAGCAGTACGCCGCCTACCGGGAAGTTTCGGACGCGATCGGCGACCGTCCCCTGGTGATCAGGACGCTCGATCTCGGGGCCGACATCCCGGCGTGGGACGCGCCGCCGGAGCCCAACCCCGCCCTCGGCAACCGCGGCCTCCGGTTCGCCCTGTCGTCGCCGGAGCTCCTCGAGACCCAGCTGCGGGCGGTCCTTCGACTGGCCCGGGAGCGGCCAGTAGGGGTGATGTTCCCGATGGTGACGACGGTGGAGGAGGTCCGGCAGGCCCGCCGCTACCTGGATGCGGCCGACGTGGCCATCGAGGTCGGCATCACGGTCGAGGTCCCCGCTGCGGCCCTCACCGCCCACGCTTTCGTGCCCCTCCTCGACTTCTTCGCCGTGGGCACGAACGACCTCACGCAGTACACGTTGGCCGTCGACCGGGCCAACGCCGCCGTGGCGGCGATCGCCGATGGGCTCCACCCTGCTGTGCTGCGGCTGATCGGCGAGGTCTGCCGAGCGGGCGAGGACGACCGGCTGCCGGTCTGCATCGTCGGCGAACTGGGCTGCGAGCCTCTCGCCATCCCCGTGCTCCTCGGGCTGGGGGTTGCCAGCCTGTCCGTACGACCGAACGCCGTCGCCACGGTGAAGCAGGCCGTGCGAAGGGTTGCCGTCGAAGAGGCCCGCGAACTGGCGGGAGCGGCAGTCAGGGCCGAGTCTGCAGCAGCCGTTCGTGAGACAGCGGCCCAGCACGCGCCGGAGCGCTGATCGGACGTCAGTTCATGGCCGGGTTGGGAGGGAAGTTGGCGAACATGGCCAGCGAGCCTCCCTGGCGCCGGAGGACCGAACGCCAGAGGTCGTCCGGTTCCGGCGACATGGCGTCGTCTGGGTGCGAGTCCACCACGAACCATGCTCCCGCTTCGATCTCGCCCTCCAACTGGCCCTCGTCCCAGCCGGCGTAGCCCACGAAGATGCGTATGCCCTGGAGGGCGGGCGCCAGGTCCTCCACCTCGAGGGTGAGGTCGACGGTGCCCACCGCTCCGAACAGGGGCTCGTATCCCTCCGCCTCCTCCCCGGGCCAGGGCTTGCCGAGGCAGATCGCCGCGTCCGGCGCCACCGGACCGCCACTGAACAGGACCTTCGGCTCGGCGGCCAGCGGGTGCCAGGTGGGAAGGGCGTGGGCCAGGTCGGTGGTGGTCGGCCGGTTGAGCACGACCCCGACGGCGCCCTCCTCGCCGTGCTCGAGGACGAGCACGACGGTGTGGTCGAAGTTCGGGTCACCCAGGGCCGGCGTCGCGACCAGGAGGCGCCCCTTCAGCTCGCCCGACGGGGCCATCCCGTCCGCCATCCCGTCCGCCATCTCGTCCGCCATCCGGCGCCCAGGGTAGAGGCCGCGCCGGGCGCGGGCGGGACGGGTGGGTCGAGCGGGCCCGTACGATGCGATATGGCCGACGACACCACTGGCTTCATCGAAGGCGTCCCCAGCGACGTCGACCCGGGCGACGAGACGACTCTCGGCCTCTACCGACTGCTGGCCCAAGCCCGCGACGGCACCACGCCCCCCCTGTCCCGCATCACCGCCGCCATCGCGGCGCGGACCTTCCTCGAGTCGCTCACCCGCCGCCTCGTGAACGACGCCCGCGAGGAGGGCGCCTCGTGGGAGGAGATCGCCGCCGTCTTCGGCACGAGCCCGATGAACATCAAGGCCCGGTTCGGCGACTACAACCGGTACGAGGACGAGTAGCGGCGCTGCCGCCTCAGGCCGGCTTCGGCTCGTCGGCCTCGTCCACCTCAGGCTCGTACCGGCCGCCCAGGTGCTTGGCCAGGAACCGCTCGGCGGCGGCGTAGAACCGGAGGCGGTTCTCGGGCTTGGCGAACCCGTGCCCCTCGTCGGGGAAGAGCAGGTACTCATGGTCGATCCCCTTCTCGCGGAGCGCGGCGACGATCTGCTCGGCCTCCGCCTGCTTGACCCGCGGGTCGTTGGCGCCCTGGGCGACGAGGATCGGGATGCGGATGTCGTCCACCCGGGAGAGGGGTGAGCGCGACCAGAGGAAGTCCTCCTCGGTGTCGGGATTCCCGACCCGGGTGTGGAACTGGGCCACCATCGGCGCCCAGTAGGGCGGGATCGACCGGATGAGCGTGTTGATGTTGGAGGGGCCGACGATGTCCACCGCGCAGCGGAACACGTCGGGGGTGAAGGCGGCGCCCACCAGCGCGGCGTAGCCGCCGTAGGAGCCGCCGTAGATGGCAATACGGTCCTTGTCGGCGTAACCCTGGTCGACCACCCACTTCACGGCATCGATCAGGTCGTCGTGCATGGCCGCTCCCCACTGACGGTCGCCGGCGTTGACGAACGCCTTGCCGTAGCCGGTAGAGCCCCGGTAGTTGACCTGGATGCACAGGTAGCCCCGGTTGGCCAACCACTGCGCCTCGGCGTCGTAGCCCCAGGAATCACGCACCCACGGGCCACCGTGGACGTTGAGGACGGCCGGCAGCCGGGTCCGGTTCGCCCCGGGCGGGAAGGTGAGGTAGCCGTGGATTTCCAGCCCGTCCCGGGCCGTGAACGAGAAGGGCTCCATCTTCGTCAGCGGGTAGGCGGACAGCGCCGGCTGGTGCTCGAAGAGGAAGCTCGCCGCCTTCGTCTCCCGGTCGTAGGCGTAGTAGCGGACGGGCCCGTCGTCGTTGGTGTAGCCAGCGAGCCAGGTGCGGTCGGCGTCGTCCTCGCCCAGCAGGGTCAGGTCTCCCGGTTCCAGGGCCTGGAGGGTGGCGATGTCGTCGGCGATGGAGGGATCCAGTACCTGGTACTCGGCCCGCTCCCGCAGGAACACCACCAGCTGCGGCTCCCGCGTGTCCGGGTGCAGGCGGGCGCCGGCGATGTCGTACTGCGGGTCCTCGGCGACAACCTCCATCGCGCCGTTGCCGCAGTCGAGACGGACCAGCCGGCCGGCGTTGGCGCCCACCGACGTGACCGTCCACAGCGCCTTGCCGTCCAGCGTGAAAGAGACGGGATAGGTGGCGAGGGAATCCTCCTGTCCCACCTGGAGCAGCGGCCGCCACTCGTCCTCCACGCTGTCCCGGACCATGATCACCACGCCCCCGTCGGGCAGAGGAGCCAGCGCGCCCCGGGCCTGGAACTGGGCGTCGACGACGAACCCGACGAAGCCCGGGTTCTCCACCACCTTCTCCAGCTCCCCGCTGCGTAGGTCGAGGTGGTAGAGGTCGTGGAGCTCGGGGTTGTCGCGGTTGAGGCCGACGAGGATCTCGTTGGGGAAGTGCTTGTCCACCTCCTCCACCCGGGCCTGCACCTCCTCGAACGGCGTGAGGTC
Organism: Actinomycetota bacterium; assembly: GCA_030862235.1. Classification (GTDB taxonomy): domain Bacteria; phylum Actinomycetota; class Acidimicrobiia; order Acidimicrobiales; family AC-14; genus JALZEC01. Next base: position 11,040 of record JALZEC010000151.1, read on the forward strand.
CCGGATCTCGTCCGTTTCCAGGTCGACCGAGTAGAGCCGCCAGTTCTCGTCGCCCCCCTTGTCCTGGACGTAGAGGAGGTGGCGGTTGTCGTGCGCCCAGAAGTAGCTGCGGATGCCGCGGTCGCGGTCCTTGGTCACCGGACGGGCCTGCCAGCTCTCACCGGCTGCGTGCCCGAACGCGGTGATGGGCGTGACCCATACGTTGAGGACGCCCTCGTCCGGGGCGATCCAGGCCAGCCGGCGGCCATCGGCGGAGATCCGGGGGCTGATCCGCTCGGGGTTGCCGAACAGAACCTGAGGGGGAACGAGCGGGACGGGGTCGGCGGCGGTGGTGGTCATGGCCGTACAGTCTGGCAAGGTGCCGGAGGAATCCCGATCGCGCTGGCAGGCCGAGGCCCAGGGCGGGGCCGCCACCTACGACCAGCGCTGGGCGGAGATGGCGGCCAGGGGCGAGAACGTCCACGGTGAGGCCGACTTCGTCGAATCACTCCAGCCCCGGTCCGTCCTCGACGCCGGCTGCGGCACGGGTCGCGTCGCCATCGAGCTGGCCCGGCGGGGAGTGGACGTGGTCGGGGTGGACCTGGACCCAGCCATGCTCGAGCAGGCGCGCGCCAAGGCGCCCGAGGTGGCGTGGGTGCACGGCGACCTGGCCGAGGTCGATCTCGGCCGCCGGTTCGACGGCGTGGTGCTGGCGGGCAACGTGATGATCTTCCTGGCCCCGGGCACCGAAGCCGCGGTGGTCGCCAACATGGCCCGTCACCTTGGCCCCTCAGGTGCGCTCGTGGCCGGGTTCCAGCTGAAGCCGGGTCGGGTGAGCCTGGACGACTACGACCGTCACGCGGCAGCGGCCGGGCTCCGGCTGGCCGAGCGGTGGGCCACGTGGGACCGTGCGCCCTTCGCCGGGGGTGAGTACACCGTTTCAGTGCACCGGCCGGCCTGAGCAGCGGCGGTCAGCAGGCTCCGGGGTCGGGTAAGGAACGGCGGTGGCAGAATGAGCGCGGATCGGAACGAGGAGCGGCGCATGATCGGATTCATCGTCTTCGGGTTGGTCGTGGGCATCCTCGCCCGGCTTCTAGTGCCCGGCCGCCAGCACCTCAGCGTCTGGATGACCCTGCTGCTCGGGCTCGTCGGCTCGGTCGTGGGAGGAGTGGTCGCCAACGCGCTGGGCACGGGCGACATCATGGAGCTCAACCTTCTCGGCGCCCTCGTCGCTATCGCCGCCGCCGTGGTCCTGATCGTCGCCGGCGAGCGCATCGGCGTGCTCACCAAGCGCTCGCGGTGAACATCAGCGCCGCTCCACCTGCTGGAGCGGCGCGCCCAACCCGAACGGATCCTCGCTGGTCGTGAGCAGCGCCTCGCCGTCCAGGCGGTAGGCAATGGCCTCGCCGACGGCCCGGAACCCGAGCGGGAAGCGGGCCGGCTGCTGCTGCCACGCCGCGTCGAACGGCTCGCCCGGCGGCGCCTCGAACTCGTAGCCGTCCCCGTAGGTGCACAGCGCCACCCGTCGACCGTCGGGGGAGACGTCACCGCCGGTCACGCGGGCGGTCCGGTCGTCGCCGTCGCCCAACGCGAGGACGGCCACGTGGGCCAGCCCGTTGACCACTCCCGGGCGAAGGGGGGCGCGGCCGACGTAGACGGCGGGTCGCGGCCCCTTGGTCACCACGTAGAGATCCCCGGTCAGAGGGTGGACCAGGAGCGCTTCGGCATTGTGGGGGCCGTCGGGAAAGGTGAGCGGGAGGGCCTCTGCCTGTTCGGTGAAACCGGGAGCGGCCCGGCTGGGGCCCCCGTGGCCCGGGCCGACGGCGGGCTCGGCCACCCGGTAGACCGTCACCTGCTCCTGGTCGTCGAGGTTGTCCCCGATGTCCCCGATGTAGAGGTAGGTGTGGCCAGGGACGGGGCCGGGACCGGCGGCGATGTCCTCCCAGTCGCGGGCTCCCGCACCCGCCACCGACCAGACTCCGCAGGCCTCGCCCCGACCCCCGAGGCAGTACAGGAACGGCCCGTCGCCCGAGTCGTTGTGCGTCCAGTAGAAGCCCGGGTTCCGGCGCGAGCCGACCAGCCCGCTGCTCTCGGTCACCGAGGGGTCGTGGAGGTTCCCGAGGAGGACCGGCGGCCCGTACCCTCCCGTCTCCCTCCCGCCCTCGGCGGCGGTCCCGCCCGTGCCGCCCGAGCCCGACCCGGAGGGGGCGGGCGCGAGGGGGTCGTCGTCGGCGTCTCCGCTGGACGAGCACGCGACCAGGACGACGAGAGCGACGGCCGCGACGCAGCGTCCCCGCGTTCGCGCCGTCAGGAGGCGGCTACCTGCCGAAGCCGTTTTGCCGGAGCCAGTCCGAGGCCAGCACTTCGGGGTCTTCCTTGTCGGTGTTGGCCCGGTCGTTCAGGGCCGACAGCTCCTCGGTGGTCAGCGCCGCCGAGACCCGGTTGAGCAGCGACCGAGCCTGCTCGTTGACCCTGTCCGAGCGGATCACGGGGACGATGTTGTCGGCGTTCTGCAGTCCCCGGTCGTCCTCCAGCAGCACGAAACCCCTGGCGTCGCTGGACAGGAGGAGGCCGACGTCGATGTCGCCGTTGCGCAGGGCGTTCTTGGTCAGGGGGCCACCGGCATCCAGCGCCCGGAAGTCACGGAAGCGGATCCCGTACCGGTCCTC
>JALZEC010000172.1 GCA_030862235.1 Actinomycetota bacterium
GATCTGCTGGACGACGCCGTCGTGGATCTCGAGCAGGCCGTCAAAGTGACTGCGACGAACGGTGCCGCTGGTTTCCACGCCGAAGCCCAGTACGAACTCGGTGCTGCCCTGGCCCGTCGGGGTCGACCCGGCGGCCTGCCCCACGCCCGCGGCCTCGCCGCCGATGCTGCGACGGAGGCGGGCGCCCTCGGCATGACGCCCATCGCCGCCAAGGCCTCCCGGCTCAGGGATCAGCTCGACAGCGTCGCCTCCGGGCCGCTGTCACCCCGGGAGCGGGAGGTCGCCGAGCTGGTGGCCCAGGGGTTGACGAGCCGGGAGATCGGGGCTCGCCTCTACCTCTCCGAGCGCACTGCTCAGAACCACGTCCAACACATCCTCACCAAGCTGAACCTCGCCAACCGAAGCCAGATCGCGGTGTGGGTGACCGCCCAGAAGTGAGTATGCGGAATGAGCGGTTCCGCGGATGCCAGGCCGCCCCTGCGTCCGTAGCGTTACTCCTCAGGAACGGCTAAGGGCCGAACCGGCCGTCTCGCTCGGGGATCCCTACCAGGGACTGGGAATCGTCCTTCAGGTCGCGGCCATATCCGACGGAAGCCAACGAGAAAAAGGACGGGTGGAGATATGCGGATGCTGTTGAAGTGGGAGCTGGGCCTCGAAGCGACCAATGAAGCCATACGCACCGGAAAGATGGAGGCGATCAACAAGTTGCTGGCCGAGCGGACACAACCGGAGGCCGCATACTTCGGCACCGAGAACGGACGACGGACCGGCTACATCTTCTTCGACCTGACCGATCCGGCGCTCATCCCCGTCATCGCCGAGCCCCTCTTCCAGGAGCTGCAGTCGACCGTCGAGTTCATCCCGGTGATGAACGCCGAGGACCTCCAGCGCGGTCTCGCCCAGGCCGCGCAGGCTGAAGGTCCGAACGGGAAGGAATCACGATGAACGCTCTTGCCGACAAGGTAGCCATCGTCACCGGGGCAAGCTCCGGCATCGGATACGCCACCGCACTCTTGTTTGCTCGAGAGGGTGCCGACGTGATCGTCACGGGGCGCCGTGAGGTTCAGCTCGACGCGCTGGTGGCCAAGATCGAAGCGGACGGTGGCCGGGCGGCGGCCATCGTGGGGGACGTCAAGGAGGAGACGCTGGCCGAGCGTCTCGTCGACGCAGCGGTCACCCGCTTCGGCGGTCTCGACATCGCATTCAACAACGCCGGCGTGACCGGTGAGGTCGGGCCCGTCGCCCACCTGACAGTGCAGGGTTGGCGCAACACTCTCGACACCAACCTGACGGGCGCCTTTCTCGGCGCCAAGTATCAGGCGCCGGCGATGATCCAGCGCGGCGGCGGCTCGATGATCTTCACCTCGACGTTCGTGGGGCACACCGTCGGCTTCCCCGGTACGGCCGCCTACGCAGCCAGCAAGGCCGGCCTCATCGGCCTGACTCAGGCCCTGGCTGTCGAGCTGGCCACGCACAACGTGCGAGTGAACACCATTGTTCCTGGCGGAACGGATACGCCCGCGAACGTGGCCAATGCCCCGGGTGCTCCTCCCGAGGTGATGCACTTCATGCAGGGCCTCCACGCTCTCAAGCGGATGGCGCGGCCGGAGGAGATCGCGCAGTCGGTCCTGTACCTCGCGTCGGAAAGCTCGAGTTTCGTAACTGGCGCCGCTCTCCTGGTGGACGGAGGTCTATCGATCAGTCGTACCTGAGCCGTCGCGGATATATCGCAGCCGCAGCGTTCTTGGGTTCCAGCGGCAGTCCAAGCCGCTATGAATGGGGTGCCCCCTAATAGCAAGCTCCCAGTCCGACCGCCCTGCCCCACAACGCCGGGTCGGAGTGATCCGGCCGGCCCTTCTTGGCCCGTACGGTGGCCTTGTGTCTGTGGAAGAGGGTCGAGGGCTGGCGGAAGCGTGTGTAAAGCTCATTGGCCCTCCGGATCGCTACGGGGCGCCGCGCTGGCTACGACTGACTTGCCCTCGCCATCCTTGATGCGATCTGGTCCATGGGGGTTCGTTACCAGGGTGTGGGCAACGTGCTGGGATCGATACCGCCTTTGGGTTGAGGACCGCCGGAGTCTCCGCTGAGGTCCGGACGGCCCAGGAGCTCCTCGCCGACATCTCCCAGGCAGGAGGCGCTGAGGCGTTCGCGAGGGACGTGGTCCGCAATCGCCAGCTCACATCGGTGCGGAACGGAGTCCGAAAGACGGTAGCCGTTGAACGGACATGTTCTGCCCTGCTCGATTGCGGAGTGGACGCGGCCGCAGACCTCCGTGAGCGCGCCGCCGACGATGAGGTGAAGGCGCGATGGCTGTCAGTTCACGGACAGAGATCTGCAATCAGTTGGCGTTATGTATTGATGAACGTTCAAGTCGAAGACCTCAAGCTCTGAGCGTGTCTGACTTAACCGCGGAGATCAGGGTTGGAAATGAACCAACTCACGGGGTCTCCTCGGGGTCGTTGTTGTCGGTCCGGCGATGGTACGCGAGCCGTTGTTCGCGGGCTCTTGAGAGGCCCTGCCGGCGGGCCTCACGGATCGCCTCACCGCGGCCCTCGTGCTCGTCGTCAGGGGTGACAGCCGATGGCCTCATGGAGACGGATGCCGTTGTACTCCGACCGCACGCGGGCGAGCTCCGCCTCGAGCACGACCGCCTCGGTGATCTGCTCGAGGTAAGGCCACTCGGCCTTGATTTGACCAAAGAAGCTCTCGATCCACGCCTGGTCGGTTGGCGTGTGGGGACGCCCGTGGTGCTGGACGATCGCCATGAGGGCCATGAACGCCCGCGTGTCGTGGGCGGTCATCTCCGGCCCGTTGTCGGACACGGCGAGCAGGATGGGCCGCCGTGGGTCCTCGGCGTCGAGGTTGAGGCGCTCGTCGGTGAGGAGCTCGATCAACCCGCCGGCCTCCAGGGCGTGCTCGAAGATCACCACGACCTGTGAGCGCTCTCCTCCGTCGAGACGAGGGTGTCGATCCACTTGCGGCTAACCATGTCGACGATGGCG
>JALZEC010000179.1 GCA_030862235.1 Actinomycetota bacterium
CTCCGGGACCCCGCACGGGCCAGCTCGGGCAGAGGCCGCAGTCCTCACCATCTTCTGGCGGCGGGCCGAGCGGCGGAGCGCTCCCCTCCTCTGAGGGAGCTGCCGGCCGGCTCCTGCTGCTTTCGACCGAGCGTGTCGGCGCGCCGCCGGGCAGGGTGCCCGGGGCCAGCGACGGCCGCGCCGCACGCCCCGCGGCGTGCACCTTGAGAAGGGACACCCCCCATGGCCGAACCTGTGCCCGGCGGTCCGCCGGACAGCGGCGCCCGTACCGCGCCCAGTGCCTCCCCTCCCACCCCGCCGTCGGCTGCGGGGGCCGCCCCGCCGTCCTCTCCTCAGGAGGGCGGGCGGGTCCCTGATCGCGGGCAGAACGGCGCCGGCGCGGGCGCCGGTGCCGGTTCGGGAGCGAGCACGGGCACCAGCACCGGCCAGCGTCGTCCCCGGCGCCGTGGAAGTCGCGGCGGTCGGAACCGGAAATCCGGCGCGGCGAGCGGGACGAGTGGGACGAGTCCCGCCGTCACCCCCGAGACCACCGACACGTCGACCACCGGCGGCGCCGCCAGCGAGGCCGGTTCCGGAGGTGACGCCGCAGCTGGTGGTGTCACGCCAGCGGCGCGATCGGTCCGGAGCGGGGGTGGGCGAGGCGGGCGCGGCCGGCCGGGTGCACAACCGGTGTCGCCTGCAGTTGCGGACCCCGAGCAGCCAGAACTGCCCAAGCGCCTGAGCGAGGGGCGGCCCTCACCCGAGGCGGCGGCCGCCGCTCTCATCCGCAAACCCAAGATCGGCGACTCTCGACCCGCCCCCCCGCCCGTGCCGGCCGTGGCCGCCGCCGCCTCGACGCCCACTGAGGCGCCGGCGCGGGCCAAGAAGAGCCGACGCCGGGGCGGGCGGGGGCGAGGGGGCCAGATCGTCGATGGGACGCTCGACGGCGAGACCCCTCTCGTCCTCGACGAGGAGACGCTCGAGAAGCGGCGGGGCCGGGAGCGCAAGGGTCGCCCCGTCGGGCGGTACATGATGGTCGCCCAGTGCCGGGAGAACGCCACCCAGGTGGCCGTCCTGGAGGGGCGCAACCTGATCGAGCACTACGTCTCGCGCCCCGCAGACGACACGACGCAGATCCACGGGAACATCTACCTGGGCCGGGTCCAGAACGTCCTTCCCGGGATGGAGGCGGCGTTTGTGGACATCGGGACGCCCAAGAACGCCGTCCTCTACCGAGGGGACGTGCAGTACGACGCCGAGGACGTGGAGGAGAAGGGCGGCAGCCGTATCGAGCAGCTGCTGCGACCGGGCCAGATCGTCCTCTGCCAGGTCACCAAGAACCCGATCGGTACGAAGGGTGCCCGGCTCACCCAAGAGGTGTCCATGGCCGGCCGGTTCGTCGTGTTCATTCCCAACAGCTCGACCTACGGCATCTCCAAGCGGCTGGCCGACGACGAGCGCAAGCGGCTTCGCAAGATCCTCGACGACATCCGGCCGGCGGGGCACGGGCTGATCGTGCGGACGGCGGCCGAGGGCGCCACCGCCGAGGAGCTCCGCCGCGACGTCGACCGGCTCCAGCGCCAGTGGGCCCAGCTCGACGCCCTGGCCACCCGCTCGAACGCCCCCTGCCTGCTCTACCGGGAGCCCCCCCTCGCCCTGCGCGTCATGCGCGAGGAGTTCAACAAGGACTACCGGGGGGTGGTGATCGACGACCCTGTCCTCTACCAGGAGGTGAAGGAGTACGTCGAGGCCCTGATCCCCGAGCTGGCCGACCGGGTGGAGCTGTACGACGACCCGACCCTCCCCGTCTTCGAGCGCCACCACGTCCACGAGCAGCTGCACAAGGCCCTGGACCGCAAGGTCTGGCTGCCCTCGGGTGGCTCGGTCATCATCGAGCGCACCGAGGCCCTCACCGTGATCGACGTGAACACGGGCAAGAACGTCGGCTCCTCCAACCTGGAGGAGACCGTCTTCCGGAACAACCTGGAGGCGGCGGACGAGATCGCCCGCCAGCTCCGGCTTCGGGACATCGGCGGGATCATCGTCATCGACTTCATCGACATGGAGGTCAAGAAGAACCGGGACGACGTCCTCCGCGCCTTCAAGGAGGCGCTCGCCCGGGACAAGACCCGGACCCAGGTGTTCGAGATGTCGGAGCTGGGGCTGGTGGAGATGACCCGCAAGCGGGTCTCCGAGGGGCTGGTGGAGTCGTTCTCCGCCACCTGCCCCACGTGCGCCGGTCGCGGCTTCCTTTTGGACGAGACGCTGTTGGGCTGAGTCATGCCCTGGGGGTCCCGCCCGGGGTTGGCCGAAGGGTCCGCTAGATTGGTCTGTCCATGTATGCGGTGATCCGAACCGGTGGGAAGCAGTACAAGGTCGCTCACGGCGAGCGGCTCGACGTCGAGCGCCTGACCGTAGACGGTGGTACGGACGTGACCTTCCGTCCCGTGCTCGTGGTCGACGGCGAGCGGGTCGTGTCCGCGGCCCGGGACCTGGCCGAGGCCGAGGTCACGGCGCGGGTGGTGGGCGAGGCCAAGGGTCCCAAGATCCGAGGCTTCACCTATAAGAACAAGACCAACAGCGGCCGCCGCTGGGGACACCGCCAGCACTACACGACGATCGAGATCACCGGCATCCGCTCTGGGGGGTCCTGAGACATGTCCAAGACCAAGGGTGGTGGTTCCACTCGGAACGGGCGCGATTCGGCGGCGAAGCGCCTGGGCGTGAAGGTCTACGACGGGGGAAGGGTCTCGGCCGGCGCCATCATCGTCCGCCAGCGCGGCACCCACTTCCACCCCGGTGAGCTGGTCGGGCGGGGGGGCGACGACACCCTGTTCGCCTTGGCCGACGGCACGGTCAAGTTCGGCCGGCGGCGCGGGCGGCGTCTGGTCGACGTGATCTCCTCCGCGTCCCCCCAGCAGTAGGTCCGCCCGGCGCTCGGGCGCCGATCGCCGCTCTCCATGTCCGAGTTCGTCGACGAAGCCCAGCTGCATGTCAAGGGTGGGGATGGCGGAGCGGGCGCGGTGTCCTTTCGTCGGGAGGCCCATGTTCCGAAGGGTGGCCCGGACGGCGGCGACGGGGGCAAGGGCGGTGATGTGTGGCTCGTGGCTGACCGCAATGTGGCCTCGCTTCTCGGGTTCCAGGACCACCCCCATCGGCGGGCGGCCAACGGCACCCACGGCATGGGCAAGGGTCGCCACGGAGCGGCGGGAGCCGACCTGCGGGTAAGCGTGCCCGAGGGCACCCAGGTGTACGACCGGGAGGGCGCATTGCTGGCCGATCTCGTGCACGAAGGCGAGGAGTGGCTCGCGGCCGAGGGCGGCCGGGGTGGCCGCGGAAACGCCCGCTTCCTCTCCAACCGGCGCCGGGCGCCCTCGTTCGCCGAACAAGGGGAGGTGGGCGAGGAGCGGTGGCTCCGGCTGGAGCTCAAGCTCCAGGCCGACGTCGCCCTCGTCGGCTTTCCCAACGCCGGCAAGAGCACGCTGATCTCCCGCATCTCGGCGGCACGACCGAAGGTCGCCAGTTACCCCTTCACGACGCTGCGGCCCCACCTGGGGGTGGTGCTGGCTGAGGGTGTGGAGTTCGTGGTCGCCGACATCCCGGGCCTGGTCGAGGGGGCCAGCGAGGGCCGCGGACTGGGTCACCAGTTCCTCCGCCATGTCGAGCGAGCCCGGGCTCTGGTCGTCCTCGTCGATCTGGCCTCGCTCGAGGGGCGCACGCCGGAGGAGCAGGAGCGGGTGCTGCTCGACGAGCTGGGTCGTTACCGGCCCGAGCTGCTCGAACGGCCGCGGCTGGTGGTCGGCACCAAGGCCGACTTGGCCACCTTCGCCTGGCCGCCCTCCGGAGCCAGCGCGGAGAGTCCTCCTCTGCGCATCTCCGCCGTGACCGGGGAGGGCCTGCCCGAGCTGCTCCGGGACATGGCCCGACTGGTCGTCGAGGCCCGGGACCGAGAAACGGCGGCCACCCCCGCACGCACGGGTGGGGGACCCGCCTTCGTCGTCCACCGGCCGGCGCCCGAGGGCTTCGTGGTCGAGCGCGATGCCTCCGGGACGCTCGTCGTCGCCGGCCGTGCGGCCGAGCGGGCGGTGGCGGTCAGCGACCTGACCGACGCTCAGGCTCTGGCGTACGTCCAGCACCGCCTGCGCAAGCTGGGGGTGGACCGGGCCCTCGCCCGGGCCGGCGCTCGAGACGGCGAGCTGGTTCGCATCGGCTCCTTCTCCTTCGAGTACAAGGACGAGTCCCTGTCGGCGGAGGGTCGCAACTGATCGTCGTCGTCAAGATCGGAACGTCGTCGATCACCGACGACCACGGGGAGATCACCACCGCGGCCATCGACAAGCTGTGCGCCGAGGTCGCCGGGCTGCGGAGCCAGGGTCACCGGGTGGTGGTGGTGACCTCAGGGGCGATCGCCTCTGGCCTCCCCGCTCTCGGCCTCTCCGGCAAGCGGCCGGCCGACGTGGCCACCCTCCAGGCCATCTCCGCCGTGGGGCAGAGCCGGCTGATGCGGGTGTACGACGACACCCTCGCCCGCCACGGCCTGGTCGGCGGCCAGGTCCTCCTCGCCCCCCTCGACTTCGTTCACCGCCAGCAGTACACGCACGCCCAGCAGACCTTGCGGCGACTGCTGGAGCTCGGTGTGGTCCCGATCATCAACGAGAACGACGCGGTCGCCGACGACGAGATCCGCTTCGGTGACAACGACCGTCTCGCCGCGCTGGTCGCCAACCTGGTGACGGCCGACGTGCTGGTGATCCTCACCGACACATCTGGAGTGCTCTCCGCCGACCCCCGCTTCGACTCGTCCGGCTCGCTCATCGAGGAGATCGTCGAGGTCGACCACAACGTACTGAGCGTGGCCGGCGGCCCGGGGACGCTGCGAACCGTCGGCGGGATGGCGACCAAGGTGTTGGCGGCCAAGATCGCGGCCTGGTCGGGCATCCGGGTAGTCATCGCCTCCGCCGCTCGCCCCGGCGTCCTGGTCGGAGCGGTGGCCGGCGAGCCGGGCATCGGCACGGTGGTGCGGCCCCGCGACCAGCGCCTGCCCGCTCGTAAGCTGTGGATCGCCTTTGCCGTGCAGGCCTCCGGCACGATCGTCGTCGACCACGGTGCCCGCCGTGCCCTCGTTGAGCGCAAAAGGTCGCTGTTGCCGGCTGGCGTGCTCGACGTCGACGGCCGCTTCGACGCTGACGACGCGGTCGAGATCTGCGATGCCGACGGTCAGGTCTTCGCCAAGGGTTTGGTTGCCCTGAGCTCGGAGGAGCTCCGCAGCGTCGCCAAGCGCCGGACGTCGGAGCTGCCGGAGGGGATGCCCCACGAGGTCGTCCACCGGGACAACCTCGTCACCCTTCCGTAGCTGCTCGGACCTTTCGTCTCCGTGTCGGGCCCGTCCTGGACTGGCCCTTCGACCGTTCGAGCACGCCCTTGAGCCCGCGGTGGTCGGCCCGGACCTGTCGCTGCATGGCCACGAACAGCACCGGGCCGAGGAGCTTGAAGCGCCCAAGGGGGACGGCCTTCCCCGTGAGGGTCACCCTGGTGACCCCGGCCGACTCCCGGAACGTGTAGGCCTGGTCTAGGCGGAAGAAGGGGGACTCCATACGCGACGAGAAGCGCTGTCCTGGCTCGTATGCCGTGAGCTGATAGCTCGACTCCACCCGGCGCCCGAGGGCTTTGCCCACGATCCGGTAGGTGGTGCCGGCGCCCGTGCCGCCTGGGGGAGACGTCCGCTTCGCCCGTTTCACCCCAGCCATCCAGGCGGGCAGCCGTTCGCCGTCGCTCAGGAAATCGAAGACGTGGTCGAGCTCACGCCGGATCTCCACGATGTCTTCGACCTGGATCCCGGGCCCGTCGTCTCCCCGCTGGCGCGCCAGGGTGGACGCCCCGGCGTCAGGCGCTGCTGCCACCGGCGGCGGTCTCGCTGGCGCCGGGCTCGACCGAGGGGACGGTGTCAGACGGCGCCGACGCGGAGCTGGAGGCGATGCCCAGCTGCGCCTTGATCTGCTCCAGGCGGGCCTGCGCCTCGGTATTCAGCTGGGCCTGCTCCACCTCGAGCATCCGGCTCTCGACCGACTGCGACGCCAGCTCGGACTGCCCCATCGCCTTGGCGTACCGGGCCTCGACCTTCTCCCGGACCTCGTCGAGCGTGGGGACGTCCTGCCCCACCGTCTGGTTCAGGGCGGTCATGGCCCGGTTGACCTGCTCCTGCATCTTGGCCTGGTCGAGCTGGCTGAGCAGCCTCTGGCGCTCGGTCAGCCGCTTCTGGAGCTGGGCCGAGTTCTGCTGCACCGCGCCCTTGGCCTGGTTGGACGCCTGGACCGCCTGGAGGTGGAACTGCTTGAGCGACTCGACCTCGTTCTCCACGGCAATGAGCCGGTTGGCGAAGGCCTCGGCCGACTGCGTGTACTCCGTGGCCTTCGTCATGTCCCCGCGCTTGGTCGCCTCGTCAGCCATCATCACCGCTTGGCGGGCGAGGCCGTTCAGCTTCTCCAGCTCCTCCATGGCGCGGTTGAGCCGCATCTCGGTCTGCTTCTGGTTGGCGATGACGTTGGCCGCCTGCTCCACCAGCTGCCGGTGCTGGTTCTGCGCCTCGATGATCGCCTGCTCGAGCTGGACCTTCGGGTCGGCCATCTCGTTGAAGCGTCCCGTGAGCAACGCCGTGAGGTAACGCCAGGCCCGCTGCATGAGTTTGAACATGGAAGAACTCTACGGGCGGCGCGGGCGTAGCGCGGTTCGAGGGGCACTCCGGAGGGAACACGACGACCGTGGGCATCGAGTTCAAATGCTCCGAGCGGTCGACGTTGGGGGTGGAGGTGGAGCTCCAGATCGTCGACACGAGGACGCGCCACCTCACCAGCGCTGCCTCCGAGATCCTCGCCGAGCTGGGTCAGGGGCATCCAAACGGCACGCACCCCAAGGCGAAGCACGAGCTGTTCGAGTGCACGGTCGAGATCATCACCGG